>CANRLE010000001.1 GCA_947631385.1 uncultured Clostridia bacterium
TTTTACTTAAAAATTGCATTTAATCAATCATTTGCATTTACTTTTTCATAATTGCATTTAATATTTCAATTGACGAACATTATATGCTTGTATTTTTTTAATTTGACAATATTTTATAATTTTATTGTATATTTTTTATTAATATGTTATTATTAATTTGTATATAATAAGAATAAGGAGGAATTAACATGATAGGTTGGATTTTATTAGCTGTTATTGCTGTAGTTGTAATTGCTGTAATTGGAATCTATAATGGTTTAGTTCAGTCAAAAATAAAAGTAGATAATGCTTGGAGCCAAATCGATGTACAATTGCAAAGAAGATTTGATTTAATTCCAAATTTCATTGAAACAGTTAAGGGTTATATGAATCATGAAAAAGAAACTTTTGAAAAAATAGCACAACTTAGAACTTCTTGGGCAAATACTCAAAGCGTTTCAGAAAAAGCCGATTTAGATAATCAATTATCAACTGCTTTAAAAACTATTATGGCAGTTTCTGAAAATTATCCAGAATTAAAGGCAAATCAAAATTTTTCTGATTTATCAGAAGAATTAAGAAATACAGAAAATAAAATTTCTTTTTCTAGACAATTTTATAATGATACTGTAACTATGTATAATACTAAATTACAAGTTTTCCCTTCTAACATTATTGCTGGTATGTTCAATTTTAAAGCTCGTGACTTATTTAAAGCAGAAAGTGATGAAGCTAGAAAAAATGTAAAAGTAGACTTTAGTTCAAATTCATAATTGTTTTAATATGTAGGTGGTTGGAGGTTTGGAACTTCAATCACTTCTATTTTTAATTAGAAAGGATTGTAAAATGTTTGAAAATATAAGAAAAAATAAAATAGAATCTGGTGTTATTATTAGTATTTTTATTGTTGTTATTACACTAATTGTTTATTATGTTTGTCATGCTCTACAACTAGGAACATTATCTATTGTAATTGCACTTATTTTCTCAATAGTTTCTGCCTGGGGTTCCTATTATTACAGCGATAAAATTGTACTATCAATAAATAAGGCCAGACCTGCTACAAAAGAAGAAGATTTAAAACTTGTAAACATTTTAGATGCTTTAATGGTAACATCTGGTTTATCAACAAAGCCTAGATTATATGTAGTAGATGACCCACAGCCTAATGCTTTTGCTACTGGAAGAAACCCAGAAAATGCTGTAATTTGTGTAACTACTGGACTTTTAGAAAAATTAGATTATTATGAACTAGAAGGTGTTGTTGCACATGAATTAAGTCATATTAAAAATTACGATATTCGCCTTAGTTGTGTTGTTTCAGTTATGGTTGGATTTATTGTTATGATATCTGATATGTTTTCTAGAATTCTATTTTGGGGAGGTCTAGATGATGATAGAGATAATGATAATAATGGCAATGCAATTTTAATGGTAATTGGTCTAATTTTTTTAATATTATCTCCTATTTTTGGCTCTTTAATGCAACTTGCTCTTTCAAGGAGAAGAGAATTTTTAGCTGATAGTACAGCAGTTGAGTTTACTCGTAATCCTGATGGATTAATTTCTGCATTACAAAAGTTAGACGCAGATGATAATCAATTAGCTACTGCCAATAGTGCAACAGCTAATATGTATATTGTAAATCCTTTTAAAACAAATACTAAAGAAGGTAAGAAAAAATCTTCTAGTATCTGGTCTACTCACCCAAGTATCGAAGATAGAATTGAAGCTTTAAGAAATTTAAGATAAAAATTATAAAAAGAAACATTTAGTTTATAATGTTTCTTTTTGATTTATATTAAATATTTTTTCTGCATTTTGATAAGTTATTTTTGCAATATCTTCTAGCTTCATTTGTTTTACATCTGCAATTTTTTGCGCGATATATATAACATTTCTAGAATCATTCCTTTTTCCTCGAAAAGGTTCTGGAGATAGATATGGACTATCTGTTTCAATTAAAATTTTATCATCTGGAACCATATTAATAATTTCATCTGCATTTTTAGAATTTTTAAATGTAATAGGACCTGCAAAAGAAATATAAAATCCTAGCTTTAATGCCTCCTTTACTAATTCTCGATTAAGAGGACAGCAATGAAAAACTCCTTTTTGTTCAACTATATGTTCTTTTAGAATTTGGATTGTATCCATAACCGCTTCTCTTGTATGAATAACAATTGGCAATTTTAATTCATTAGCTAGTTCAATTTGTTTAAAAAAAGCCATCTTTTGCAATTCTTTGTTATTTTGATTCCAATAATAATCTAAACCAATTTCTCCAATAGCCACATTTTTTTTATTTAATTGTGCTATTTCTTTTATTTCTTCTAACATATTCCACAATTCTTCTTCATTTTGTGGAATATCATTTGGAGAAATACCACATGTAGAATAAATAAAATCATAATTATTTGATAAGTCTTGTGCCATTTTAGAGCCTTCTAAACTGTAACCTGCTGAAACTAGTTTAGTAACTCCAGATTTTTTTATCTGCTCAATAATTTCTTCTCTATCCTCATTAAATTTTTCATCATCTAAATGTGCATGACTATCAAAAAATTCCATGCTAGCCTCCTATTTCTTTAATGCAGTTACATTAGCTACTGCATATTCTTTACAATGTGATATACTTAAATCTATATTTTCTATATTATCTAGATTTACTTTTAATATTTTCAATTGTGGTCTACCTTGTTCATCATTAATTATTTGAATATCTTTCCATGTGATAGAATATTTATCTTTTATTTGTTCTGAAAGTGCTTTAAATGCCGCTTCTTTAGCGGCAAATCTAGCAGCATAATGCTGATACTTTTGATTTTTTTTACTTTCACAATAGATAATCTCTTCAGGAGTAAATACTCTTTCTATAAATGTTTTCCCTGTTTTTGGGTCTTCTATACTATTTTTAATTCTTTCTATTTCAATAATATCTGTACCACAACAAACTTTCATGATATTCCCCTTTTACCATTCCTTTTTAATGAACATTACTAAATTTAACAGATTAATGACAAGTGATACTAATAAAATAACTGCTGTAATAATTGTAAATTTTCTATCTTTCTCTATATTTAATTCTTTATACAAAATATCATATTTACTTTTTACTTCAGCATATAATTTATCCAACTCTAAAACATCTTGTAATTTATCATTTAATAATGTGCCTGTTTCATCATCTGTAATTTCTTGTATCCATAAGTTTTTAGTAAAATCAACGAATTTTTTTCTTGCTCTTTTTATTTTGGTAATATCTTTGAATTCTAATTCAATTTTCTTTAAATAGATTTTTTTATACAAATTAAATAAATATGTATATAAATATTGGTTTTCATATTCTTCTGGGAGTATTGTATAATTGTTCATATCTTTACTAGAAGAAAATAATGTCATTGCTAATTTAGTTAACCCTAATTTAGCATATTTCCATTTAGAAAATGTTTCTATCTTTTCATATTCATAATCTCTATTATTATCTGCTGGTAAAATGTTTGCATATTTGATAAAATGATATTGTATTTTATCAAAATTATTAACACTATTCCATGCCTCTTGGTCAATACACACATATGAATATGTTAAAAATCTTTCTGTATCTATATTCAATTTTGTTGCTTCAAAATTTGAACCAGTAATGTTATAAATAAATTCTCTAAAAGTTTTGGTGTCAGCAAAACTATCTGTTTGAATTCGAATATTATCATAATTCTCCAAATTTGCTAACTCATTATTTATATCTTTAAATTTGTAATTAAAATTTAATACATTTGAGAAATCAGAATAATCCCCTATGTTTGTTTTCATTAATAAAAAGCAAATTCCTGTATTAAAACATACTATTTCTATTTTTTGTATATTGAAAAAGATGCCACTATTATGTTCTAATTTTCCTTGTATATCCTTTTGTAATTGATATTCAAAAATATTACATGGATTTTTGGCAAGGATAGCTGCTCTCGTTTCAATTGGTAATTCTTCTAGTTTTCGTATTTTATTGCTACCGTAACTAAAACTAGAAAATAAAAATTCTCTAATTTTAGGCAAAAAGTATTTATATAATTTCAAGTCTTTTTCCTTTTGAAATACTTTAAGATTACAATTTTGGTCTCTTAGCATTTTCATTAAATACCTTTGATATTTTCCTTCTCTTATGACATATGGATGTATAAAATAAGTGTATTGATAGTTCGTCTTTAGTTCCATTTTTAACCCTTCCTTATAATTTATTATAATAATTCATATTTATATCTTTTCCTAAATGCCATCTTCCAATAAAATCAATTTTCAAATAGTCTTCTAAATCGTATGTTGGTTCTTGTACAACCTTTCCTTTCTCATCAATTGAACCCCATTTTCCATCTTTTTTTATTCCAGCATATCCATAACTGTTCTGATCTGTTACATCATCATATTGATAGTCTACAACAACTTTTCCATTTTTATCAACAAATCCGTATTTTCCATCTTTTTTGCTCTTGAATAAAGTGTTACTAGTTTGAATATCAGTTACTTTCTTTTCTTCAAATTTGAAATTGTAATACTTATACTCTTCTCCTTGTTTTAATTCTATATATCCTTTTTCATCATTTAAATCTATTAAAAGTCCTGTTTGACGAACATTAAATGCATTGTCAATTATATCATTGTTATAGTCTTCTTTTTCTGCTAAGTAAATATCTGCTTTTTCATTATATGAAATAGCTGTGTAGTTAGCTTCCATTTTGCTATTTTTTTGTATATCTATTATTCCATATTTTCCATCTTGCTTTGCAATTAAAATTCCTGTTTTAGCTTCTTTTAAATCCTCATAACTTGGCTCAATAATTACTTCTCCTAATAAATTCATCACGCCATATTTTCCACCAGCAGTATAAATAATTCCACTATCTGCATTTTTTAATATAGCTTTTATTTCATCAAATCCTTCTGTTAACAGCTCTTGTCCACCTTTTTTTACTAATAGTTCTTTTCCTTCTTGTTTTACAACATATGTATCATTTCCATATACTTTTTCTATACCATCATATTTTGCTTCTAAAATTATTTGGTTAGAATAATCAACTATTCCGTATTTTTCATTTTCGCCTTTAACTATAAAGCCACTTTTATCGTCTTTTCCTAAATTTGAGATGTCATAATATTCAGGAGCAATAACTTGTTTTCCTTCATTATTAAGAACTCCATATTTTCCGTCTTTTTTTACTTTTAATGCATTTTCTATTCCTTCAATTGCTGTTATTTCTTCATATTGGCAACTTGCTAATTCTTTTCCTGATAAGTTTATTAAACCTTTTTTTCCATCTTTTTCTACTTTTAAAACATTTTCTTCATACCAAATATTATTATTTATGTCATGATTAGAAATAGCTTCAATTTGCTCATATTGTGTAAAAATTTCTTCATTTTTACTATTCAATGCTTTTGTTTTGTATGTTCCTGTTTCATAATCTACATCATAAACACATAAAAATACATCATTTTTGCTACTTGGTACAATAATCATCTCTGAATAAGAAGGGTCTATTATTATATTTCCACTTGAATCTATAACCCCCCATTTGTTGTTTTGAAATATTGCTGCATAATCTTTGCTTGATATTTTTGTCTGTGCTTTTTCTTTGGTTAAGATTCCTTGTATTATGAATACAAACATGATAACTACTATAATAGCTATGATGAATGCTAATACCTTTTTAAAGTTTAATTTTGGCTCTTCGTATCTTTTTCCTTTGCCCATTTTAGCCCTCCTCTTTTCCCATAATATATCATAAAAAGACATTTGTTTCAATAGAAAAAATCAAACTTCACAAAATAATAATCCCACTGCATAACAATTGTAATACAGTGGGAAAAATTATTTTTTATTTTATTGCCTGTTTTGCATATTTATTATTAATAATTTTTTCATATGGTGCACTCTGCTTTAATTCTCCTGCTAATGTCATAACTTCTTCTAGTCTATTATAAGATTCTTCTTTTAGAACTGGAGTATCATTCCATGCATCAATATCTTTATAGTTTTGAATTACAGTTGCCAATAGTTCTACATCCGTATCTGGGAAAAAACTTTGAATTGCTTCTGCAATTTCTTTTGAACTATGTTCTTTGACCCATTGTTGTCCTTTATAAATGGCATTTGTAAATTTTTGTATAGTATCTTCGTTTTGCTCAATATAACTTTTCTTAGCAAAATATGCTGTATAAGGAATTTCACCAGCAGCCTCACCAACAGATGCTACTACATATCCTTTGCCCTGATTTTCTGTCATAGATGCTGTTGGTTCAAATAATGTTACATAGTCTGCATTACCACTTGCAAAAGCACCTGCCATTAAATCAAATTTGATACTATCATCTAATACAGCATCAGTTTGTGGATTAATACCATTTTTCTTCAACACATATTCTAATGTCATATATGGTACTCCACCTTTTCTTCCCGGAATAATAGTTTTTCCTTTTAAATCTTGCCAGCTAAAATTATCTGTTTTATGTCTGGCTACTAAAAATGAACCATCTTTTTTAGTCATTTGTGCAAATACTTGTGTATAATCTTCTTTTCCTTCATTGTAAACATAGATAGATGCTTCTGGACCAGCAAATCCTATTTCACATTGATTTGCCAAAACTGCTGTCATAACTGCATCTGCTCCCTGCCCTGTGGTAAGTTCTATATTCATTCCATTTTCTTTGAAATAGCCATTGTTAATTGCTACATATTGTGGAGCATAGAAAACAGAACGTGTTACTTCATTAACTTGAATAGTTTTTAATTCTTCTTGGTTTTTATTTTGCTGATTTAAAATTATTCCTACTATACTAACTAAAACAGCAAGAACTATTATTGGTATAATAATTTTCTTTTTCAAAATTTTTCCTCCTTATCTAAATTTTTTTGAATGTAGGATAAATTTTTCTAATACTAATACTGCCGCATACATAACACCTGCCACTATTCCTAGAATAATAACACTCGTCATAACCAAATCTAATTTAAATACTTGACCTCCATATACAATAAGATAGCCAAGACCTGCCTTTGATACTAAAAATTCTCCTGATATTACACCAACTAGTGAAAGTCCTATGTTTACTTTCAAAGAGTTGATAAATGTAGATAAATTAGCAGGTATTACAATTTTGGTTAAAATTTGCCATTTTGAAGCTCTAAATGTTCTTGCCATTTTTATAACTTCTTTATCTGTTTTTAAAAATCCATTTAAATTTTCTAGAATAGTTACAATTAAAGAAATAGCAACTGCCATTACTATGATAGCTGGTGTTCCTGCTCCTACCCATATTATTATGACTGGTCCGCAATGCTACTTTAGGCAAACTATTCAATACTACTAGATAAGGTTCTGCTACTTTTGAGAGAAAATCTGACCACCATAAAATTATTGCAATCAATATTCCAAGTCCTGTTCCTAATAAAAATCCTACTATGGTTTCATAAATAGTAACTCCCATGTGTTTAATCAAGTCATTAGAACTTAAATTCATAAAAGTTGCCCATATTCTACTCGGTTGGCTCATGATGAAACTATCTATTATTTTTCGATCAGCCAATACCTCCCATATTACCAAAAAACCTACTAATATTGCTATTTGTGTCAAACATATTAGACATTGTTTTTGTCTTTTACTTTTTAAATATTGTTTTCGTTCTTTTGATATTTGTCTATTCATCAACTCCAAGCTCCTTCCATAATGTATTAAAATATTGGCTAAATTTAGGACTTTCTCGGCAGTTTAATGGATTTCGATTTTCAATATTAAATTCAATTTTATGGATGTCTTTTACACTTCCCGGTCTTGCATTTAATACAATAACTCTATCTGACATACTAATTGCTTCAGAAATATCGTGTGTTACCATTATTGTAGTAATATGTTCTTCTCGCAAAATATTATAGATATCATTTGTTACCATTATTCTAGTTTGATAATCTAAAGCTGAAAAGGCTTCATCTAATAGTAGAATTTTTGGTTTAACTGCTAATGTTCTAATAAGTGCTGCTCTTTGCCTCATTCCTCCAGATAATTCTGATGGATATTTGTCCTTAAAGTCATATAAGTCATATTTTTTTAGTAATTCTTCTACATATGCTTTTGTTTCTTTGTTTTTGTTTCTTTTTATGTCTAACCCAAACATTGTATTGCTTAAAATATTTCTCCATTCTAACAGACAATCTCTTTGTAACATATATCCTACTTTTGGCGAGATTCCTTCTACTTTTTCTCCTTCTATGTAAATCTCACCTGATGTTTTGTCTTCTAAACCTGCTATTATAGAAAGTAATGTTGATTTTCCACACCCACTTGGACCTATAATACTGACAAATTCTCCCTTTTCTACTTTAAATGTAATATTTTTAAGTGCTAGTATTTCGCCTTCTTTACTTTGGTATTTTTTGCTTATATTTTTTACTTCTAGTATTTTTTCCATTATCTTCCTCCTTGTCATTTATCCTATTGTATTTTATGTTAAATTACCAAAAAAAGTGCGAAAATTGTTTAACCAGCTATTGCCAACTTGTTTTTTATTTGCTCTAGTTCTTCTCTTTTTATTCCTGTCGTTTCTAAAATAATTTCATCATCCAATTTTTTTACTAACATTTTTTGAGCAATTTTTTTCTGGCTTGCTTTTTCTCCCTGCTCTTTTCCTTGTTTTATCATTCTTCTATTTTCTGCTAACAATCTATCATATAAAGTACTCATTCCTTTTTCACCTACCTTTCTATGGATTTTTTCCAATAAATCTAGCTGTTCTTCATCTTTTAACAAGTTATCAAGCAAATAAGTTACAATACTTGCAAGTTCGTCTAGCATGCCTCTATCTGTTACTGTTTGAATTAATAAATTTAAATTTTCTAACAATTGTTCCTTATTTTCTGACTTTTCAATTAGCATAATATAGCTAAACATTGTATTTCTTTGCAATAATGTTCGTTTTGAAATCTTATTAATATCAATAAAATTATATTCCAAATCAATTTTATATCTTTCAAATACATAACTACTAATTTGTTTTTCCTTAAAATTTTTAGGAAGATTCCATTTTTGATTTCCTGTATATATAACAACTGGAACAA
Source organism: uncultured Clostridia bacterium (assembly GCA_947631385.1). Taxonomy (GTDB): domain Bacteria; phylum Bacillota; class Clostridia; order TANB77; family CAG-508; genus CAG-269. The sequence continues at coordinate 9,084 of CANRLE010000001.1, forward strand.
CAATAGGGTACCTTGTGTTTCTTCCTATTTTCTTATTTCTGCCCCATTCTTGCATTATATCAATGCAGTAATTCAACAAACGATATGGCATCTTATTATCTATTGTTGATTGATGTTCGATTAAAAAAAATACCTCTTGATCTTTTAATTGATATACTAAATCAGCCTCTTTTGATTTGTACTTTCTAGTAATATAATTATTAGTATAATGTATCAAATCTTCTGATTTTATAGGTTCCCTTGGTTCTAGAAATTGATTAATAAATTTTTCGGCTTCCGTTGTATCTCTTAATATGTTTTTTATTAAAGCATCATGTGAATATTTTTTATTTGAATTTTCTAAATTATATTCAGCATTTCTCTCTGCTAATTGTAAAACTGCATTTAGTCTTAATGTGTGAATGCATTTAATATACTGTGAATAATTGAAAACTTTCACTATCATTCCTCCTATATTTTAACTTATTTTTATTTATGTGTCAACATTTATTTCATAGTGCGTTTTTTGTGTGGATATTTTTAGATTTAAATTGAACAAATATTGCTTTGAATATAAAATTTATTGTATTAAAGCACGAAAAAAGAAGATTTTCAATACTTTCTACAAATCTTCTTATTTTTCGTCATAACTTCTTATTTTTTTTAATCAAAATAACTACTAATTTCTTCTAATCCTTCAAAATTTTTATGCCTAAATACCTCATATAATATTATATTAACAGAATTAGAAAGATTTAATGATCTTAAACTTTCTCTCATTGGTATTCTAATGGTTTTATCAAGATATTTTTGTAATAAATCTTCTGGCAATCCTTTTGTTTCTTTTCCAAATAATAAAAATATGTCATTCATACTTTCATAATTAGGTTCTGAATATACGTGCTTTCCTTTAGTTGTAGCAAAAAACATATGGTTTTCTTCTGGTTTATATTTTTCTAAAAACATTTCTAATGACTCATGTTCTTCTATATCTACTTTATCCCAATAATCTAGACCTGCTCTTCTTACAGCTTTTTCAGATATGTCAAATCCTAATGGATGAACTAAATGCAATTTTGCACCTGTAGCTGCACAGGTTCTTGCTATATTTCCTGTATTTTGTGGTATTTCTGGTTCGACCATAACTACATGTATTTTCACTTTTCTTCCTTCTTTCAATTTCATTTATTTGCGTTGATTTTTTTTCTAACATATTCATATAAAATAATTCCAGTAGCAACAGATGCATTTAGACTTTCGGTTTTTCCAAGCATAGGTATCTTTATTTTTTCATCTGCCATTACTTGTATTTTTTCCTCTACACCATTAGCTTCATTTCCAATAATAATCACTTTTTTGTTATAATCAATATCATAAATTGTATTATCTGTTTGCAAAGAAGATACAACAATTTTAAATTTATGCTTTTTAATTTCTTTTAAAACTTTTTCTAAGTCTTCACATTCTATAATTTTTACTCGAAATATTGCACCCATAGTTGAACGCACTACTTTTGGATTATAAATATCTGCTGTCCCTTTTGATACTAATATTTGTGTTAATCCTACACTATCAACAGTCCTTAAAATGGTTCCTAAATTTCCCGGATCTTGTACATCATCTAAAGCAACTATAATGTCTTGCGAATAATCAATGTCTTGTGTTTGACTATTTTTCTTCAAAACGGCTAAAATTCCTTGTGGTGATTGCACTTCTGATAAATATTTGAATATCTTTTCTGTAACATAAATACAATCATATTTTGCAATTTCATACATTAAATCCTTTGGAATTGCCTCATTCTTTTCACAATCATCACACAAAACAATATATTTAATTGGTGCTTCTTCATGAATTGCCTCTGCAACTAATTTTATTCCTTCTATCATATACTCATTACTGATATCTCTATATTTTTTATCTTTCAATTTTTTAATTTGCTTTATCAATTCATTTTCTTTGCTTGTAATCCTTTGCATTATTATCTCCCTTCTATTATTGATTTATTTGCAAATTTGCTTCAGAATATGTTAAAAAATCTGTAACATCATTTAATATTTGTCTTTCATTCTTACTTTTTAATTCCAATGTTACCATTGGTTTTATTCCTGCTGAAAATTTAATTTTATTTCCATATTCTTTTACTAAGTCTTGAATATTTAATTCAAATTTATTAGGTTCAAATGTAAATGTAACAGCTGTATTTTTGCTTGCAATTTTACTAATTTTCATTTTCTTTGCTAAACACTTAATTCTACTAATTGCAATTAAATTTTCTAATTCTGGTGGCATATCACCAAATCTATCTATGATTTCATCAGTTATATCTTGGATATCTTTTTCATTTTTACATAAAGCAATTTTTTGATATATTTCAATTTTTTGATTTGCATCAGCTATGTACTCATCTGGTATATAACTTGTTACATTTAAGTCAATTTGAATATCTATTTCTGGCTGAATATCAATTCCTTTCATTTCTTTTACTACTTCATCCAATAAATAGCAATAAGTATCATACCCAACCTGTTCTAAATGACCTGATTGAATTTCTCCAAGCAAACTTCCTGCCCCTCGAATTTCTAAATCTCTCATTGCAATTTTAAAACCAGAACCAAATTCAGTAAATTCTTTAATTGCTCTTAATCTCTTATCTGCCACTTCTGTCAATAATTTGTCCTTCTTGTAAGTAATATAAGCATATGCTTGCCTATCTGCTCTTCCAACTCTACCTCTAATTTGATATAATTGTGCAAGCCCCATTCTATCTGCATTTTCTACAATAATTGTATTAGCATTTGGAATGTCAATTCCAGATTCTAATATTGTTGTACAAACTAATACATTTGTCTTTCCTTCAATAAATTCTTTCATGATTTCTTCTATTCTTGTTCCAGTCATTTGACCATGTGCATATACTACTTTTGCCTCTGGCACTAATCTTGCTATATCATCTGCTTTTTTTTGAATTCCTTCAACATTATTAAACAAATAAAATACCTGTCCATTTCTTTCTAATTCCTTAGTAATTGCCTCTTTTATCACTTCTTTATCATATTCTAATACATAAGTCTGCACAGGTTTTCTATTATGTGGTGGTTCATAAATTACTGACATATCTCGAATTCCTACAATAGACATATGCATAGTTCTTGGAATTGGAGTAGCTGTCATTGTTAAAACATCAACATTTGTTTTCCATTGTTTTATTTTTTCTTTATCTTTAACTCCAAATCGATGTTCTTCGTCCACAATTAATAATCCTAAATCCTTAAATTCTACATCTTTACTTAAAATTCTATGTGTACCAATAACAATATCGACTTCACCTAATTTTAATTTTTGTATTACTTCTTCTTGATATTTTTTGCTTTTAAATCTATTTAGAATTTCTACTTTGATAGGAAAATCTTTCATTCTTTCTTTAAATTCTTGATATTGCTGTTCTGCAAGAACTGTTGTGGGTGCTAAATATGCAACTTGCTTTTGATCCATTACTGCTTTAAAAGCTGCTCGTAGAGCTACTTCTGTCTTTCCATATCCAACGTCCCCACATAATAATCTATCCATTGGTTTAGCTATTTCCATATCTTTTTTTACTTCTTCTATACAACGCAATTGGTCATCTGTTTCTTGGTATGGAAATTTAGCCTCAAACTCATTTTGCCAAGGTGTGTCTTTGCTAAAAGCAAATCCTTGAACTCTTTCTCTTTTGGCATATAGCTCAATTAATTCTTTGGCTACTTCTCTCAAGTTATTTTTTACTTTTGTCTTTGTGTTTTCCCACTCTTTGCTTCCTAGACGATTAATTTTTGGTTGGATTGCATCTCCACCAATATATTTTCTAATAGAATCTAAGTCACTTGTTGGAATATAGAGTACATCATCATTTTTGTATTTAATTTTTATATAATCTTTTATTGTTCCATCTGCTTTTATTGTGTTTACACCAATATATATACCAATTCCATACCTTCTATGAACAACGTAATCTCCTATCTTTAAATCTGCAAATACAACTTTTTCGCCTTCTTTAAAGTCTTGATTTGTTACTCTTCTTTTTTTCTTTTCACCATCAATTAAATCATCTGCTACAATAACTAATTCATTTAAGTCATGAAGTTCAAAACCTGCTGATAATGTTCCTACTGTAATTGTTACAATTGCTTCATTAGCTTTTACAATAATTGTTTGATTTAATTTTTCTTCTATTTTATTTATAATGTTTTTTTCATTTAACAATGCTTGTAGTCTTCTTGCCTTATCTTTATTAGATACTAATAAATAGATTTTCTTTTTCTCTTTGATTGCTTTTTGTAAATCTTCTATTAAATTTTCTACTTCACTTTTATAATAATTAATGTCCCTATACGAAAAATGATATGTCTCCATAGAAAGCTTTTGAACTAAATCTTGTTTTTCAATATATATTCTCTGCATTAGTTCCAATTTTTCTTCTATATCTTCATATGACATTAAATTTTCAATAGCCTCTGGTATTATTTTTTCCTTTTCAACTAACGCTTTTATTAAATTTTTATTATCAATAGCAATATTATTGGCTCTTTGTTTTATTTTTCCAATTTCATCTAAAAATATGCAATAATTATTTGATAAATAATCTAAGATTGTTTCTTGTTCTTCATAAAAGCAGTCAAAATATTTATCTATTTTACTAATATAATTTCCTGCTTTAATTTGTTCGATATCTTCATCACTATGTTCTACTTGTTGTATTTTTTTGCAAATATTTTCAATTGAATTTTCCAAAATATATTCATGTGCTGGATATATAGTAGCTTTTTCCAATGTTTGAATTGACCTTTGTGTTATAATATTGAATTTTCTAATAGAGTCTACTTCATCACCCCAAAATTCAATTCTAATTCCTGTATTTTCACCTGTAGCAATATCAACAATTCCTCCTCTAATAGAGAATTGCCCTCTTCCTTCTATTAAGTCATATCTTGCATAACCTAATTTTATAAGTTTTTTCTTGATATCTTCTAGTGAGTAAATGTCCCCTACTTTAAAATTTAATTCATTAGCATATAAGTTTTTTTTGGCTGGTAATTTTTGTGTTACCGCTTCTATTGTTGTTACTACTATTAAATTTCTTCTTGCTTGAATTTCATTTAATGCTTCTATCCTATGATATGGAAGCTCTTTGCTTTCTGCAATATAGTCATATGTTACAATGTCCTTCTTTGGAAAAAATACTACATAATCTGTAAAATATCTAATATCTTGATATAATTTTTTTGCCTGAATTTCATTATATGTTATAAAACATATTGGTTTTTTTCCAAATTCATGAATAGCTGTTGCTATTTGTATCATTCCCACGTCAGTTAAGCCCGATATTGCTATCGGACTTGTTTTATTTTCGATTTGTTTTAGTAAATCAACAAATTTTGCCGACTTACCTAATTCACCTAATATTGTGTTCATTGGTTTCTCCTTTATTTAGAAACTGTTTATTATTATACTATATTTTTTAAGAAAAATAAAGAGTTGTTACTAATATTCATGCATATTTTTATAATTTACTTCTATATTTTATATAGAATAACTTTAAAGGAGATGATTTCAATTTATTCAAATTATCCTGAATATCCTTATATTGGATTTAAAGACGAAAATTTGAAAACCCCTCTTACCTTTCCTAAACAGCACCAAGATGTACAACCTGGTATGGAATACCTTATGAAACCTCTTCCTATTTTTGATAATCCAAATTACGTTCCTAGTGGCAAATTGCAAGACAAAGTTGTTATTATTTCTGGAGGAGATAGTGGTATTGGTAGAGCTATTTCATTTTTATTTGCAAAAGAAGGTGCTGATATTGTTATCAGTTATTTAAATGAGCAAGAAGATGCTAATTATACAAAACAATTAGTTGAAAGCTGTGGTCGTCGCTGTCTTTTAATTCCTGGGGATTTAAGAGATGAACAACTTTCTCATTACATCGCACAAAGTACAATTAATTACTTTGGTAAAATTGATGTTCTTATTAATAATTGTGGTGTTCAATTCCCTCAAAATAGTATTTTAGATATTACTAGTAAACAACTTCATGATACTTTTGAGACAAATATCTTTTCTTTCTTTTATTTAACTAAAGCTGTTTTACCATATCTTGAAGCTAATAGTAGTATTATTAATACCACTTCTATTACTGCATATGCTGGAAAAAAGAATTTAATTGATTATTCTAGTACAAAAGGAGCAATATCTGTATTTACTAAATCTCTATCTCTTTCTCTTGCTGATCAAAAAATACGAGTTAATGCAGTTGCACCCGGACCAATTTGGACTCCTCTTATTCCGTCTTCTTTTTCTGAGGAAGAAGTAGAAGTTTTTGGTACAGACACTCCTTTAAAACGTGCTGGGCAACCTTTTGAAGTTGCTCCTGCTTATTTGTATCTTGCTAGTGATGATTCTCGCTATGTTACAGGTCAAGTCATTCATGTAAATGGTGGAACCATTGTTTGATTTTTGTGTTAATATATGTTATAATATATTTGCAACTGAAAATTCAGCATAAGTCCATTTGAAGAATGGCGAAAGGAGAAATTTATGACGTGTACAGTTCATGTCCCAAGCCTAAAATCTCATAATATATTTTGCAATCAATGCAAAGGGAAGAATTTGCGCCAAGGGGATCCACCAGCTACGCAAGCTGCGGCGAAAGGTCAGTTTGGGATAATACCAAACAACTGTGTATCTGGAAGCACAGGGCAGGTATACTGCCCCTATGCAAAAAGGGACTAAGCATTATAGGGCATTGATTTGTTTCAATGCCCTATCTCCTTTATTTTTACATCTTTATTACCAGTTTATCAAATTTATTATTAATATAATTTTTCAATTTATTCATAAATACATCAGGTTCAATTTCCTTTTTTGCTACCATATCTAAACCTTTTTCCCAGCTAGCAGTAAGTTTAGGATTTAGCATATCTGGCATTGATTGATACACAATATCATAAATATTTTCACCTTTTTGAGTTGGTGTAATAATTTGAGTTTTAGTATTAATTTCAATATATCTAATCTTTTCTAATTTTTTCATTATTTCAGCTCTTGTAGCACTTGTTCCTATCCCAGCACCTTTAATTTGCTCTCTTAGCTCTTCCTCTTCTATCAGTTTACCTGCATTTTCCATTGCTAAAATAATAGAACCAGAATTATACCTAGATGGTGGTGATGTTTCTGCATCCTTGATTTCGAAATTCTTTACCTCCAATTTCTGCCCTTTTTTTAATGCTTTTAAAATATCTAGGTTATTATCTTCTTTTTCATTTTCTGCTGATTTTGGTTTCAATATTTCTAAAAATCCTTCTTTTGTACAAACCTTTCCATTACAATAAAAGGTCTCATTATCAATTCCTATTGTTACTTGTATTTTACTATATTCGGCTGGTGGATAAAAAATTGCAAGAAATCTTTTTACAATTACTTTATAAATTCGTTTTTGTAAATCCGGTAATGCTTGATAATTCTCGTATCCTTGCCCTGTCGGAATAATAGCATAATGGTCTGTAATTTTACTATCATTAACATACTTCGTTTTTATTAAATTAGTAGAATATTTCTCTTCCACCATTTTTTTGATATATCCTTGCACTTCTTCATCCTTATATCCTCTTGCAATACCATTCAAGTTCTTACTAATTTCCTTCGCAACAGCTGTAGAAAGAACTCTACTATCAGTCCTTGGATATGTAACTAATTTCTTTTCATATAAATTTTGAATTATTTCTAGAGTTTCATCAGGTTTTATTTTAAATCTTTTTGTACATTCATTTTGAATTTCTGCTAGATTGAATAAAAGTGGTGCATTTTCTTTTTGTTTCGACTTTTTTAATTCTGTTATTATTGCTTCCTTTCCCGCTAAACTTGCTATAAACTCTTTTGCATCTTCTTCTTTTTTTAAACCTGTTTCATTATACAATTTAATTGATTCATACAATTTAGATTTTTCATTAACTTTCCATTCTGCCTTAAAAGACTCTTTTTCTTCAATAAATTCAGCTAAGATTTTATAATATTTAGTTTTTACAAAATTTCTAATTTCTCTTTCCCTTTGTACAATCATGCCTAGCACACATGTCATCACTCTTCCAACTGATATAGAAGCCTTTTCTTCTTGAATACTTTGAGCCAATCTTCTTCCATAAATAATAGACAATAATCTTGAAAAATTAATGCCAATAAGGTAATCCTCTTTTGCCCTTAAATAAGCACTATCAGACAAACTATCATACTCTGATAAATCTTTAGCTTCGCGAATTCCTCTCAAAATTTCCTCTTCAGTTTGAGAATCAATCCACACTCTCTTCATTTTAGCATTTGGATTTGGCTTTGCCATCATAAAAACTAATCTTTGAATATACTCTCCTTCACGTCCAGAGTCCCCTGCATTATATATTTCTTCTATATCTTCTCTTTGCATAAGCTCTTTTACAATTTGGAATTGATTTTGTACTGCTGGAATGATTTCATATTTCCATTCCTCTGGAATAAATGGCAATGTTTCTAATCTCCATAATTTTAACTTTTCATCATATTTTTCAGGATAGCTCATAGTTACTAAATGACCTACACACCAAGTAATAATCCATTCTTGCGATTCTAAATATCCATTTTTACGATTAGTTGTTATTTTTAATGCTTTAGCAAATTCCATAGCTACTGATGGTTTTTCTGTTATTAATAATTTTTTGCTCAATTTACTGTTCCTTTCAATTTTTCTTCTATATATTCATTTGCTATTTTTTTAACTTCTTGCATTTTTTCTTTTGTTTCAGGTATCTGATAATTAAATCTATCAATCATTTTACTTACATTATCATTTTCTTTTAAAATTTGTAAACTGCATAAAAAGTTTATATCAAAAACAAAAGAAGTAAATCTTAAAATTTGATCAGCTTCACTAATGCTATTTCGATTATCTGTTAATTTATGAGCATAAAAATCTTCTAACATTTTTTCAGACAATCTTCCTTCTTCTACAAGACTCTTTCTTTCTGGTTCTTGCCAATATTTGAAAACAGCTTCATAAATAAGGTCTATTTTATCAGCATCTTTTATAATTTTACAAAACAATTCTGTTTCTTCTGGTAATCCTTGTGGCAATTGATATTTATTATGTTCATAAATAGCTTTATAAATAATTTCATCGTAATTACTATCTTCAATATAGCTTCTAATATAATTATCCTTTTTTAAAACTTCTACTCCTGCTTCACCATGGTCAAATTTTTGACCAGAAACTTTTATTTTATATTGTTCAAATCGTCCTATATCATGTAGTAATCCTATTAATTCTGCTAATTGAATTTTTTCTTCTGGCAAACCTAATTTCATTGCTATAGTCTTGCTTATACCTGCTACGCGGTACATGTGCATTTTTTTATTAGGCACTTTAAAGTCATCTAATGCTAATTGGTTAATATGATTTTCAAATTCCTTTTTTGCTTTTTCTATATTTATCATCTCGTACACCTCGACTTGCATTGTACCATTTTTATTTTCTAAATTCAAGTTACTATTTATCATAATATTGCTTGAAATTTCAACAATTTTATTATATAATACAAAAAACTTAATTAAAATTAATGAAAGGGGTTATCATCTTATGGAATACAAATTTAATGAAATCGAAAAAAAATGGCAAGATTACTGGGATAAAAATAAAACATTTTACACTGATGTATGGGATTTTTCAAAGCCAAAATTCTATGCTTTAGACATGTTTCCTTATCCTTCTGGTCAAGGACTACACGTAGGACATCCAGAAGGATATACAGCAACAGACATAATGTCTAGAATGAAAAGAATGCAAGGATATAATGTTTTACATCCAATGGGATGGGATGCTTTTGGTCTTCCTGCAGAACAATATGCAATAAAAAATGGAAATCACCCAGCTGGATTTACAAAAAATAATATTGCTACATTTAAAAGGCAATTAAAAATGCTTGGATTTTCATTTGATTGGGACAAAGAAATTTCTACCTGTGATCCAGATTTTTACAAATGGACACAATGGATTTTTAAGCAATTATTTAAAGACGGGCTTGCTAAATTAATAGAAATGCCTGTTAACTGGTGTGAAGAGCTAGGATGTGTTTTATCTAACGATGAGGTCATCAATGGAAAAAGTGAAAGAGGTGGATTTCCTGTTGTCCGCAAAAACATGAAACAATGGGTTTTAGACATTCCAAAATACGCAGACATTTTATTAGACGGTTTAGATGATATTGATTGGCCTGAATCTACTAAAGAAATTCAAAGAAATTGGATTGGTAAATCTGAAGGTGCAGAAGTCATTTTTAAAGTAGCTAATCATGCTAATTTAACATTTACTGTATTTACGACAAGACCAGATACTTTATTTGGTGCTACTTATTGCGTTTTAGCTCCAGAATTAGATTTAGTTGAACAAATTACTACACCAGCACAAAAACAAATTGTAGATGAATATAAGAAACTAGCATCTAGTAAATCTGATTTAGAGAGAACTGAATTAAACAAAGATAAGACAGGTGTATTTACAGGAAGTTATGCTATAAATCCTGTTAATGGAAAAGAGATTCCTATTTGGATTTCTGATTATGTTTTAGCCACTTATGGTACAGGATGCATTATGGCTGTTCCTGCACATGATCAAAGAGACTATGAATTTGCAACAAAATTTGGTATTGATATTATCCCAGTCTTAAAAGGTGGAGATATTTCAAAAGAAGCATTTACCGAAGATGGATTACACATTAATTCTGATTTTCTAAATGGATTAAATAAAACAGATGCTATATCAAAAATGATTTCTTGGTTAGAAGAACATCATGTTGGTACTAAAAAAGTCAACTATAAGCTTCGTGAATGGATTTTTGCAAGACAACGTTATTGGGGTGAGCCAATTCCAATTGTTCACTTAGATAATGAAATGAAAGCTTTGTTAGATAGTGATTTACCATTAGTATTACCTGAATTGGAAGATTATGCTCCTTCTAAAACTGGAGCATCTCCACTTGATAAAGCAACTGATTGGGTCAATACAACTTTTGACGGTAAACCTGCTAAACGTGAAACTAGTACAATGCCAGGTAGTGCTGGTTCAAGTTGGTATTTCTTAAGATATATCGACCCAAAAAATTCAGATGAACTAGCTAATAAAAAATTATTAGAACATTGGATGCCAGTTGATTTGTATGTTGGTGGTCCTGAACATGCAGTTGGACATTTATTATACTCTAGATTTTGGAACAACTATTTATACAATAAAGGTATTGTTCCCGTTAAAGAACCATTTACTAAACTTCGTCATCAAGGTATGATTTTAGGAACTAATGGCGAAAAAATGAGTAAATCTAAAGGCAATGTTATCAATCCTGATGACATGGTTAAACAATATGGCGCAGATAGTCTAAGAATTTATGAAATGTTTATGGGTCCAATTGATGCAGCTAAACCTTGGGATCCAAATGGTATTGATGGTTCTAAGAAATTCTTAGACCGTATTTGGAGATTATATGTTGAATCTGGTAAAATAAAGGATTTGCCAAACAAAAATCTTGAAAGAGTATATCACTATACTGTTAAAAAAGTTACTAATGACTATGAAACTATGAATTTTAATACTGCAATTTCTCAAATGATGATTTTTATTAATACTGCTAACAAAGAAGATATCTTACCTCTTTCATATGCAGAAGGCTTTTTGAAATTACTAAATCCAGTTGCACCTCATATTACTGAAGAATTGTGGAATATCTTAGGACATAATAATACTATCGCTTATGAACCATGGCCTACATATGATGAAGAAAAAACAATAGCAGATGAAATAACATTACCTATTCAATTTAATGGTAAATTAAAAATGACAATTCAAATTATCCCTGATGAGGAAGAAAATATTGTGAAACAAAAAGTTCACGAAGCAGTTGATTCTAAATTAGATGGAAAAATAATTGTAAAAGAAATATATGTAAAAAATAAAATTTATAATATTGTTTTGAAATAATATTCCCGCCTAATAGAACTTTTATCATTTCTTGTTCTATTAGGCCTTTTTTAAATAGTATATTTCGTCATCATGTTTTTGTATTTTTTTTTCACAAAAAGTAATTCTATCTTCTTGTTCTTGTATTTTATCTCCATTTACTGCGAAAGCATCAAATAATGCCTGTAATTTTTCTCCATGGTCATGCTCCATTATGATTATACTTCTATTCATATGCTTCATTTCATTCTTAATTTTAACAAATTCTTGTTCTAATGCTGACATTCTTTGACCTAGTTCCACAATTGATTGTTTCATAATTGGTATTTCTTCAAGTTGTTTCTCTATTTGTGGTATTTTTGCTACTTGTCTCTGCATGTCAGTCATTTGTTCTTTCATTTCATTCATTTGTTCTTGCATAGTATCTATTTTTACATTAGTTCTTTCAATTGCTGCTAAAATTTCATTTTTCGCTGAATTATCCATTTTTTACCTCCTTTCTTTATTTATTCAATCGATTGTATTACCATTATACACAGTTAGAACTAATATGTCAAGATAAACTCATTGACAAATTTCGACATTTTATTATTTATCATTTTATTACTCACAATTATTGCAAATAATAATATATTATTATAAAATATTCGTATATTAGTTTACAAAAACAAAGGAGAAAATCAAAACATGAAAAATAAAATTGTAACAATAGTACTAAGTATTGTATTATTTATTGTACCAGTATTAATAACACCAAGCAATTTGTTTATCTCAAACGGTTTAAGAATACTATTATTAATAATGTGCGGATATATTTTATTTGTTACAATGATAGTAAGAGGAAAAAAACTCAAATTTGACAAACAAGATTTATGTATCTTAGCTTTTGGTTTACTCGCCATTCTTAGCACTATAAATTCTACAAATATTGGCAAATCACTAGTTGGAGAATACAATAGATTTGAAGGCTTATTCACAATAATAACATACATATTAATTTACTACAATGCTAAATATTACTTTAAAAATTACAAACATTTTACAACAATAGGAACAATAATATACATTTCAATATGCGTATTTTCCATAGTCCAATTTTTCATTGGAAGTCGCATAAAACTTTCCCCTATTTTTAATAAAGGCGCTAATGGCACTTTTGGAAATACAAATTTCATGGGAAGTTTTGTCAGCATTATATTACCAATATTTATATTAGGATATATTTTTAGAAATAAAAAAATATATTTAATTGGCTGTATAGTAGGTTTTTGCTCTATGATTATGTGTATAGCAAGAAGTTCATGGGTAGCATTTATAGTATACATGTCAATAATATTAATATATCTAATTATAAAAAAATATAATTTAAAACGCTTCTTTATTGTTGCTAGCACATTTATAATATGTTTTAGCGGAATTTCTTTACTTAACAATAGTAATAAAATAATATTTAGCAAAATTAATACGATTAAAAGTGAAATTCAAAAAGTTTCAACAGATGGTATAACAGATAAAATGGGCTCAGGAAGAATTAGAATATGGAAAGCTACAATTAAACTAATTTATCAGCTACCTATTTTAGGTTGCGGTGTGGATGCATTAAAAGATGGATTAGAAAAATTTTGCCCTGTTGAAAATGAACAATTTATTGAAAGAAGTGGCTCATATATAGATAAAGCACATAATGAATATTTACAAATAGCTGCGACTATGGGAATTCCAGCATTATTAGTATACCTACTATTTATTAGTAAAACTGAAATTTTTAATATTCGTAGAATGTTCAAATTTAAACTATCAGCCATATATAGCATTGTGATTATTAGCTATCTAGTGCAAGCATTTTTTAACATTAGCACAATAGGTGTTGCACCAATATTTTGGTTTATACTAGGCTTTTCTTCTAGACATATGAACTGTAATAGAACACAATAATAGAACTAGATTACTCTTGTATGAAGAAATCTAGTTCAATAAACAAAAAATAAAATATAAATATATGATTTATTAATGAAATTGTAGCAAAAAAATAACTATAAGTCAATAAAAAATTAAGTTTTTTTAAACCCTAACCCAACTACCTCACGAGAATTAGTTATAATTATAAAACTCCTTGGGTCTATTTTTCTTGCTGCTAACTTTATTTTTGAAATATCGCCTCTAGAAGCTGCACACATTAAAATTAATTTATTTTGCTGTGTGTACATTCCTTTTCCAAAAAGTCCTGTAGTCCCTCTTCTAATTTTTTCTCCAATTTCTCTTGCTATCTCTTCATTTTTATCTGATATAATAAGTAACAATTTAGTAAAATAAATTCCTTCAAACAATATATCAATCATTTTCCCCATTAAATAAATATCGATTGCAGAATATAAGCCTATCTCAATCTCTCTAAAAAAGATTACATTTAAAGACACTATTACAAAATCCATTATGATAATTGCTCTACTCATTGTTAATGTCGGCTTATATTCCCTTGCAATATAACTAATTAAATCCGTTCCCCCTGTAGATGAGTTTACTTTTAAAATAATAGCTGTTCCGCAAGCCTATAATAATTCCTCCATAAATACAAGCTAAAAATCTGTCATCTGTTAATGGCTCTAATCTATCTAATAAATCAATAAAAACAGATAATGATACTGTTCCTACAATTGATTTTATAAAAAAAATTTTACCGATTTTAAAAATAGCCATTAAAAATAAAGGCGTATTTATCAATAATATCATAGTACCCATTGGAATATTTAATAAATAATAAGTTATTGTAGCAATACCTGATATTCCTCCTGAAGATAACTGATTTGGTAACAAAAACAAAGCAATTCCCATTGCCATAATAAAAGCCCCTACTACTGTTCCAACTAGTTCGATTACTAGTCTTTTTAAATTATATTTTTCTTTTATATGCATAAAATCACCTTTATAGCATTATTTGCATATATTGGTGATTTTATACAAAACTATTCCTCTAAAAAATCATTATATGTTTTTGTAACTTCTATTTTTGATTTTCCTTGTTTAATATTTTCATCTTGTTTTAAAATCAAATCTACATCATATGTATCTTTTAACTTTAAAATATTTTCCTTTTTATGCCCTATAACATTATTAGCATCAATTGGATTTACTGTTACCTCTACTTCTTTTACTTTTACATTTAATTTCTTAATTTTTCCTATAATTGCATCATACCACATAGAAGATTCCACCAATTGACGAAATGCTGGATGATATGGACCTGCTACAACTTCGCTTTCTGGAGTATTTGGTTCCGTTATTTCATCAGTATTTTGCAATCCAACTCGAATAATTTCAATATTTTTATCAGCAAACATTCTCACTAATTCTTTGCATGTTTCTACAGCTTGAACTAATGATAATGGTTGATATTTTCCTTCCTTATACTCTTTTTCTAAAGTAGTATTTTTAATAACTAATACAGGATAAATTCTTACCATTTTAGGTTTCAATTTTATTAATGCTTTAGCTGTATTAATTTCATCAAACTTAGTACTTTCAGGCAATCCTACCATCATTTGATGTCCGTAATTTAAAACCATTCCAACGAATCATTTTTGATGCTTTTTTTACATCTGCAAACGTATGACCTCGATTTGTTCTTTTTAAAATATAATCATTTGCAGATTGCACCCCTAACTCTATTGTTTTTACTTTATATTTCTTTAATCTCTTTAAAATTTCTCTGTTTATCGCATCTGGTCTAGTAGAAACTCGTATTGACTCTACTTTTCCATTTTCAATATACTCATAGGCTACTTCTAATAATTCTTCTTGTAACTTTGGCTCTATTGCTGTAAAACTTCCTCCATAAAAAGCAATTTCTATTTGTGCATCCTCTGTTTTTATGTTTTGCAAAAATTTTTCAATTATGTTTTTTACTTCCTCTTTAGTTAAATTCTTTTTTTGCCCACTAATTGATTTTTGATTACAAAATATGCAATCATTTGGGCAACCTAAATGTGGTACAAATATAGGTATAATATATTGCTTTTTCATTCATTTGCCTCTTTTCTATTTTAATTTTGCTAACGCTTTTTTTGCTGCATCCATATGTGCTTCTTTTTTGCTTTTTCCTTTTCCCTCAGCTAAAACCTTACCATCACAACTTACTCGTGCCTCAAATTTTTTATTATGATCTGGTCCTTCCTCTTTTATAATCTCATATTCTATTTTTACATCTCCATGTTCTTGCAGTTTTTCTTGCAGTACAGTCTTGTAATCTCTATCTCCTACATGTTTGGTGGCAAATTCAATTTCATCTTTTAGATTTTCAATAATAAACCTTTCTGCTTCTTCTATACCACCATCTAAATAAATTGCTGCAATTATCGCTTCTACACTATCTGCTAAAATAGCTGGTCTATTTTTTCCGCCCATCTTTTGTTCCGATTTTCCTAAATATAAGAAATCACTAAAATCATGCAATTTTGCTACTTTATATAAACTTTCTTCACATACTACAGTTGCTCTAACTTTAGTCATTTCTCCTTCTCTTAAATTTGGATAATATTTATATAAATATTGGCTAGAAATGAATTCTAGTATACTATCACCCAAAAATTCTAATTTTTCGTTGCTTTCAGTCTTATTTTCATATGCATAAGATGTATGAGTTAATGCTTTTTTTAACAACTCTTTGTTTTTAAACTCATATTTTATGCTTTTTTCAACTCTCTCCAAATATATTTTACCTCCTTTTTTGACTTATTATATCACAAAGAAGTTTTATTTACAATATTTTAAAGATTGAAACTCAAATTAGAAAACAGATAACTATTTAAGTTACCTGTTCTCTAAGAACTTACACACAATTACACTCATATCATCTTTTATAGTTCCAAAATTATTATCAATTGCTTCATTCAAAACTAAATCCGCAATTTTTTGTGTATTTGTAGTTTCAATATCTTCTAAAATATATTTAATCCATAATTCTTTATTTTTATATTCAATATTAGCATCTAGAATGCCATCTGAACACATAAGCATAATATCTCCTGCAACAATATCTCTATCAAAAGTTTGAATATTGTTCTGCTCTAACATTCCTGTTGGAAGTGAATTAGATTTTATAATCTGCACATTTTTCTTGTTTTTAATATAGGTTGGACATGCACCACTTTTTAGAAATTCAATATTTCCATTGTATAAATCAATTATTGCAATATCTAAAGTTGCAAATGTTTCTAAATTTTGATTCATAAGAGATGTGTTTATTAAATTTAATGAGATATTTTTATCAAAACCAGATAATAAGAGATTTTCTAACATTCGTAAAGTTTGATTACTACTTTTTCTTGCATTATTTCCTGTTCCCATTCCATCACTAAGAGCTAATAAATATTTTCCGTCCTTTAATCTTATTTTTAATATACTATCACCAGAAAGTTCACTCTTACTCTTTGTTGCTTCTCCTGTTCCCATTGCCATAACATATTTATCATCTGATAAGAAACTTAATTTTTTTCCAACACTCGCTTCTTCATTTAAAACAATCTTCTCTGATAATACTTTTGTTGCAATTTTTTCTATTGTTTGTATTTTAGATGTTTCCAATATTTCTTCTAAGTAAATTTCTAAAAAATATCTTCCATCTTTTTTTATTGAAATGTCCTGTATTTCAATTTCTTTTTGCTTTAATAATGCTATAATCTCTGTTTTTTGTTTATCATATTGTGACTTTTCTTCTAAATCTTTTTCCATTCCTTTTGCCATTTTTTGAATAGCTTCTGAAACACCATTTAACTGTTTTTCCATATTTTTTTGCTTTTCTTCTACTCGCTTTTCCCAGATGAAATTAGTTTTTGCCACTTTGTATGAAACATTAATCATACGCACCATTTGTGAAATGTTTTCTTCTAGATATTGGCTAATATCTTTGTCATCAAATCCTACAATATAACTATTACATTTTGCAAATATTTCTAATAATCCATGCCTATCTATCTCTTGTTTATCTAACAAATATGTAAATAACTCATCAACAATTTTTCCATCTACATCAGCTATATCTTCATATAACATATTATCTTGATATGGTTCTAAGTTATTTAATAGCTCTGATACAAATATTTGCTTGTTATTATTGATTTCTTTTGTTTCCACTTTTTGATAAGTTGTTGCCATTTCTTGTATTGCTTCTGATACATGATTCAGATTTTCTACTATTTCTTTACTTTGATTTAATGCTCTGTCTGGTGCAACTGGTAGTAACTTAGATTTTCCTATAAATTCTTCTAAATCAATTGTAAAATTGTTTGGAACTGCTAATAATCCAATCGATGCAACTAATATTTCTTTAAAATGAATTAATTCTATGGTATATCCATTTGAAACATATGCTAACACTATATTTCCTAAAGCAAATCCTACTGCTACACCTATTTTTCCAAAACGATTTAAAATTCCTGCTATCATCCCAGAAATTGCATATGCAGCAATCATAATTGGTTCAGAACCTGTTATAACACCTAAAGTCACTCCTATTGTAGCACCTGAAGTTGTACCAACTAAAACTCCATTTTTCCATCCTAGTATCATTACTATTAAAATACTCAAGATATTTCTAATATTAAATCCTAAGATATTAAATTCTCCAAATGCCCCTAATGAAATGGATAATAATAAACTAGCTCCTATTAATTCCTCTATTGTAAATGCCCTTCTTGTTGTAAAATCTTGCAATACTGTTACAGAATTTACAAATATTTTATAAAAAACTAATCCAATTATTGCAAGTGTTATGCTAGATAATATGTCATAAATAATAAAGCCAGACATTGCTAATTTTACAAATTGTATAATTATAATTGATAGAAAAACATTTTTACCTATTTTTATTTTTTCGTTTCGTTCTTTCTCATTATAAAGGGGTTTTAGAATTAATAATGTAACAAATAAAATTAAAGCTGTTAAAAAGTATGCTAACATGCCTCCTGCACCATATTTTATAGCTGTACCTATTAATGATATAAAGATTACTCCTAGTGCTGGAACAGAAGATGCAAAACATGCTGCTAATATACTAATACTAAAGATTGAAAAGTCCCCTCCTAATTCAACCATTGATACTAGAAAGGAAACTATATATATAATAATATTTCTTTTTGCAAAAACATTTGAAAAAACATTAAATTTATTTTCTTCTTTTTCTGCTATATTTTGAAACATCCTTACCACCTCTTTCGATTTTATGGGTATATTTTACTACTTGTCCTTTGTGGTTTTTGTCTTTTTTAGTCACCTATTTCAAAAAATTTTCTTTCTTTTTGTGACATATATTTTTTTATTTCTAAAAATTTATCTATTTTGTGATTTTTATTTTATTACAGATTGTCCAAAATTGCAATATAAACATGAAAAAATTTAAAATGAAAAATGAGGATTATGGGGCCATCCCCAATTCCTCATTTTTCATTTTTTATTTCATTACGTATTTCTTGATTAGAACAATTCCTATCACTGTTATTCCTAATGCTGTTACAGTTAGAATGATGTACATTACAATGTCTGTTGATAATCCTGTTGGTGGTGTAATAATTCCTTGTTCTGCAGAACTATCATCTACTTCATGTTGTTCTGTTCCTGGTATATAGTTTCCTGGTATTACTGATGTAGAAACTCCAACTCTTAATGATGAACCACCTGTTTTTTCTATTTCTACAAGTTCAGCTTCATTGTTTACTACCATATCTACATTATTTGTAAGTACTCTTGATGTTACTAAGAATATATCTGTAGTTTGATTTGGTTCTAACTCTGGATTTTCATTGTGCAAAATAGCAATTCTATCCTTACTATTATTTAATAAGTTGTACAAAGCCTCACTATATTCTAACAAATATTCTTTATTAGGATCATGAACCTTATTATCAATGTGTTTTAATTTTTCACTTACAGTTTGATAAATATCTATCTTATCAGATTCAGGATCAGGGCTTGTTACTATTATCTCATTATTTAAATAGTCGATTATCTTTCTTGCAGTTGCTTTTACAGGATTATTTCTATTAGTTGACGACGTTCCGTGCCAATAGAAATCTACATTAGCATAGTCTAGTTCACTTATATTTCTTATTTGTAAATCATATGTGATTTCTAGTGTTGAACCTTGTATAATTTCATTATCAATTTCGACTTTAAGTTGTCCATTTGCTGCATTTGATGCTGGAATATAAGTAACATATTGCACTGGTTTTTCTAATTTGTATCCTTTCAAATTTCCTTGTGCATCTTCATCTTTCACAACTTTTGCATCAACTTGTACTTCTCCATTTTCTTTTACTATTCTTAATCTTGAAATTCTCTTGTTTAGTTCTACTGCTTGTCTTGCCCTTTCTGCAATTCCAAAGTCTACTTTTTCTACATCATATATATGTACAATACCTCTACCTTCTTCAGACTCACGAAAATCAGTTAATTCTATTTCCATCTTCATTTTAGGAGTAGTAGAAATCATTTTATAATTATCAATTTTGTCTTTTTGAGTTTCTATTTCATATGCCTTTTTATTGTTAATATTTTTCATTTGAGAATCTACTATTCCTCTTGTATCATAATTATCAAGTGCATCTGAATACCTTTCAGTCTCATTTTTATACCAGTATGAATCTGTTAAATTACGTTGATATCTTTGTACATTATATACCGTTCCTTTATAATCTTGTACTGTTATTGTTTCTTCTTTTTCATTTAATGTATATTTATTATTTCCCCACTTATAAGTTAATTCATATTCTCCTGGTATGTAGCCTCTGATTGTGAAGTTTCCATAATTATTAGTTGTTTCTGTATATGATTTACCCGTTCCAGATATTTCTTTTAATGTAACTTCTACTCCTGCTACTCCTGATTCCCCATTATCAAGTTGACCATTTCCTTCACGCACTTCTCCTGTCCTTAATGCTAAGTTTCCTGTACTATCTACAAATACTGTTCCACTTAATGTTCTTTCTCCATTTAATTCTAATTTTAATGATGGACTTGTATCTGTATCATCTTCAAAGTATTGATTTGGACACGAATAGTTTCCTGGATTAGAATTAATATCAATTCCACCAAACGTTGTATTATCATTCATATTATTAAATGTTGTATATGAAGCTATTTCTACTATATTGTCGAGATTCTTATTACGTTGATTATTACTGTCACCCGCCTCGTTTATTGCTGTGATTATTGCATTCCTATTTAACTTAAATCTTATATACAAGTTTCTCTTTGTTTTTCCTGCATCAATTCTTTGTTCAGGAATATTTATAGTACATTTACGATAGCCACTGTTTGTGTTTGAATCTACTGCAACATTATTATTATTAATATTACCTGTTATTTGCTTATTTCCATTAAGTCCAGTTCCTATAGCATCTATTTGATAATTAGCATCAAAATAATCTATAATACTATTTACCTGTGCCGCTACTCCTCCTCTATTCGCTATAGCTATTTGATAAGTTACATATGCTTCCAATTCGTTATTTTTATTATCATCTTTTATTGGATCTACATAATTTAAATCTGCTTCATAAATTGCTCTATGATATGATCCTCGATAACTTTCATTTCCAAATAGAATTCCTACATTTGGCCTTTGAGTAAATATATTATTATCAGCGGTATCATTATTTATTAAATCTCGCAATACTTGATTATATGTATATACATGTGTTGCACCATTAATTCTTAATTCAATGCAATTTAAGTCTTTTGCGATTGATAAGTCAACTTCTTTTCTTTTTTGAATTCCTAGATTAATATTTGGTATTACTTCAATTCCATTTTGCCTTATGAAGTCTGCTGTCACAAATTTCGTTAGCCCTTGTGGTGTACCTGCTGGATAACCATTATTAGTATTTGCACTAATTATATACTGAGCATCTACCCCTGCTACTGGTTTATTAGGATCATTGCCTCCCCATCCAAGTTCATATTTACCACCATAAGTTAATGTACTCTGTGTATTAGAAGAGCTATATGTCAAGTCTAATCCACCATTAGATTTACCTCCATTTGCTGCATTCGTTGTTATTGTCCTAAACTTGTTATTGAATTGTTGCCTTGCACTACCTTCTGATGCTTTATTTCCGTTTGACGCTATGTCAAACTTGTTTTGTATTATGTCTGCTACTTTTACATTTTCATAACACATTCCATTATAATAGAATTCTACATAATAATTAGCTAAATCATCTATTCTTATTGCTTTAAATGAGTATTTTCCTTCTCCAGCATTACCTGTTGTATCAGTTCTTCTTGTATACTCTTCCTTATCAATACTACCTGGTTTATAATCATTAGGATCAAGATATTTTTCATTACCATTATAACACAATTTTACACTTATTCCGTTTAATAGCTTATCTCTATATGCTCCTTCATCAGTATCATATAAACCATTTAAATCGTGTACGCTTTTAATTTCAGGTAATATATCCTCCCAAGCAAATCCCTCTAAGTTAACAAATGCTCTCGGGTTAGTTACATCATCCGTGATATAGAAATCATTACCTTGTTCTTTATTTCTGATATTTCCTATATATAAATCTACTTTTACATCTCCATTTGGAGCATCAGGCACTTCATATGGATATACTGTTTTTATTTCCCTTAAATAATATGTTCCTTTTCTTATATAATCAGAGAAAAGTAGTCCATTTGCATCTGTTTCAAATATATTTCTTCCACTTATGTCCGTAACTTCTCTACTTACATCAATATTACCTGCACCGTCACTTCCATAAAGCTTAAATTGTACTCCCTGTATTGGTTTTTGAGTATCTCTATCTATTTTTTTAACTTGCAACTTGAAATATGATTTTTCATTGGTTACAGTTTTTATAACATAATCCCCAACTGTTACCTTGTCTGCGTATAACTCTATCTTTACGTCGCCATATGGAACTTCCGGTACTTCATATGGAATTTGTGCTCCACCTACTTCTCTTAAATAGTATATACCTTGTTTTAAATATCCAGTTACAAAGCCTCCCTTTGCCATATTACCATTTTCATCTGTATAATCCCATGTTGAAAACAAATGCTGTCCTCCACTATCATAAATTGGATTGTTTATATCAATATTACCGGCACTATCACTTCCAAAAAGTTCAAATTGTATTCCTTCTATAGGTTTTTGAGTATATTTATCTACTTTTTTCACTATCAATTGTAATTTTCGCATATTTTTAATAATTACATAATTATAGTATCTACCACTTACTCTATTAAAATAATATACTTCATATGAATATAAATAACGGTTATGATATTTCATCATTAGAAGATTCATTTCATTCAAATAAGTATATTCATGATTATTATCAGCTATATCATAATACATATTTGACACTACTGCTTCTAAAGGTATTCTTTCTTTTATTTCTTCATTATATTTAGATGAATATTCTTGTAATACTTGATAGATCCTTGGATATCTTTCTTGTAACATTTCAAAAACATTAATATACACATAATTTTGATTTTCATCTGTTTCTTTATCAAATTGCTGCAAACCTTCTATAAAATTGTCATAAACTTTTGGATTATTTTGATCAAAATGTAATTCTTCCTTTAATTCTTGAATTTTTATTTTCAATTCCCTAATTTCATCTTTTTTAGCAATCCTTTTTGCTTCTAATTCTCCTAATTGTTTCTGTCTTTCTCCATTAGGATCATATCCAAATTGTAATTTTAATTCTTGTATATTTTTTTCTATATCTTTAAGTTCTTTGTTTAATTTATCCAATTCGCTAGGAGTTTTGTATAAAATTTTTATTTTTTCAACAACGGTACTATTAGTATCGTCAGGTTCAGCAGAAGATTCGTTATTATTGTTCGTTAACTCTTGTATAACTTCATTATTTAAATCATTTTTATACATTTCTATAAATAATTCAATAAATTCCATTATCTTTTCTTGACTATCTCTATCACTATATCTATTATTAAATGACTGCAAACAAGATTCATAAGATCGCATTGCGTCCTTGAATTTTTGTTCTTGCTCTGTTACTACATTATTTGATTCTCTTCTTAGCATTGATACAATAACACTCTCAAAAGCTCTTGGTAATTCTGTCATTGTTTCTAAATTATAAATAGTTTCTCTATATTGGATATTTTTTTCCATGAAATAAATATCATAATATCCTTTTATAGTATTTTCTAAAGTACTATATTCTTCTTCTTTTTTCTCTAATTTCCTTTCAAATTGCGTTTTTTTGTTACCTAATACACTAATGTCTAATTCTTCATACTCTTCATCTATTTTATTTATTGCTTCCTTTAATTCATTTATCTTTTTTTCTTGAGTTTCATATTTTTTCAGTTCTTCCATTTTTAAATCTTTTTGTCTTTCTAATTCCTCTTTTCTGGTTTCAGTAATATTCGGATATGCTAATTCTTTCTCTATTCTTTCTATATCTGTTTTTATAGTATTTATTGTTTGTTCATATCTCCTATAGCCATCTAATTCATGTGAATATTGACTTTTTTCTTTCATTAATGAATCAGCCAATTTTTGAATTTCTTCCCTAGACATATTAGATATTTCTTCTAGTTTTATAGTAAGTCTATTCACTTCATCTTTCAAATAACGCCACTTTGCATCTTTATTTTTATTTTTGTATTTACTAACATTTTTTATTATCGTTTCTAAAAATTCTAAAAATTTTGAACTATTTTTTATCTCTTTTGTATTTCTTATTAAATTTTCAATTACTACTTGTTCAAAATCTTCTGGTGGTTCTACATTCCATAACTTTCTGTCTCTTCTTACTAATAAATCAAATAAATCTTCATACATAGTATTTTTATCAGTAATGTTATTTTTTAGTATACTTGCGACAGCAGTTGATTCCCCTACTGTTGAAGGATTTTTAATTACTTCTACATAAGTGTCTAATGAATCAGTTGCCCATTTATTAGTTTCTTGCTCAACTAATCGATATGTTCCAAATTCTAAATTGTGGATTTCGATTGCTCCATATGAATCTGTAATAAATTCAGTTGCAGCTTCTTCACTAGCATCATAGATATATTTATTATCTACAGCTCTTAAATATCCACTTTCTCCAACTTTTTGTATTTTAAATTTAATCCCTGGTAGAACTTCATTTGTATCTTTATCTATTTTTTGTATGTACAGACGTCCAAAATTCAATGGATTCGTTATTGGCGATGATAATTCTAACCCCGACACAGCAGGCGAATCACTTATATAAACTCCCTTTTTAACTAAAACCGGTCCGTTTTCTAATACATAGCCATAATTTTCTTGTCCTCTTCCATTATTAAGTATTTCTACTTCATAAATATCATAATAAGTATTAGGATCTAGATTATATATAACAAGTTCACCATTTCCATCAGTGTAGAATGTCGTTGGTACATTTGTTTTGTTTCCGTTTGCATCTATATATTGATAAATTGGATTTCCATTTTCATCATTACCAATTTGTGTAAGTAATTGAAATCCTATTCCACTTAAAGGTTTAGTATAAGTTCCTGAATGCTCTGTTTCCTCTCCTTTTTTCACTATTTTTAAATATTTTTTATGGTTTTCATTTTGCACATTTTCCAATACTATACAATGGTGTCCTTGCGCTATTGACAAATAATAATTGTAATCATTATCATTTTTAATCAAATCTGAAAATGTTATACCATCCAATTGAGATATTATACTTTCCATCCAATTTTTAAGCGATTTTTTTGAATTACCACTATCCCAAGCCACACCATTAAGAGCCTCACAATTCTTATTTATATCTTGAAAAATACTATAAAACATCGATTCATTAATAGTACCACTATTATATATTTTATCTTTATATTTAAAATATTGTTCATAATAATCGCCAAATTCTTTTTTAAAATTCTCTTTTGCTTTTTTTATATCCTCAGCCGAACCGCTTTTTATAGCCGTTCCAATTTTCTTTCCGTAATGATTTAGCTAAATCCATATAATCTTCTGGCATTGATAATACTACATCCATATCCAAAGGTATTCCTGGACTATATCCGTCAGTATAAAATTTTCTTTGAACTAAATCGTTATTTGTTACTAGCATTTCAAATACTTTTTCATAAAATCCATTATATTTTTTATTATTAAATTTATTTTTAATAATTTCCCATACAGGTTTATAATAATTTTCTCCATATTTCAAATCAACGTCAGCTGTAATACAATCATAAACTTTATCATTATATTCTAATACTTCTTTATTTCCATTTATACTAGTTCCTTTTTCAATGATTTTATATTTTCCTATTTCTATGTAACCTATACCAATCATTCCTTCAGAATCTGTCTCCCATAGTGTAGCATCCTTCTCGTTTTGTACATATGTTATATCTCCTGACTTTGTTTCTTTAATATACGCTCCATCTCTTACCCTTTGTACAATAAATTTTACACCTTCCATTGGTTTTTGGGTAGTTTTGTCAACCTTTATAATATCTAACCATGTTAATTTACGCCACAAAGTCAGCTCTTGATATTCCCATTCACTACCAGCTTCTATTACATATATATGTTCCTGTTTTCCACTTTGATTTCGAACATCATAATAACTAGCATAACAATTTAAATATTTATAACTTATAGTTACTGCATCAAAAACACTACTTTTCTTAACAGATATGTAAAACTGTTTCATACTTTTAGGTCCATCACTAAGTTTGTTTCCATCTTTATCACAAAAATACCAAGTTTTTCCATCATAGTCTTTTAAATCATCATCCATATTAGCTATGCAACCTTCTAAATCTATACCAGCAAATTTTTCATCACCATATGATCCTGCAGAATATTGTATTTTAAATGGACCACATATTTTTCTGTTATCAATTATTGTTTCTGTGTATTGTCCTAACTCATGTTCAATAGGGTCTATCCTATTTTCCATGAACTGCGTATATTGTTTTGATGTATAGTAAAGATCCATAATATTCTGCTTGTGTTTAGCAACAGTTTGATCACCCTTATTTAGTTGATTTGCTAACCATGTTTCATTATGAGTTAGGACCTTCATATCAAAGGCACCCATTCCTACTTTTTCAAGAGCATTTTCAAAACTTCCAACAGTCATCCAAAGTGCATACATTTGATAATTTGGTTGGATTTTCTCTAATGGATGTTCGTATGTTCCATTGCTAGTTGTTTTAGATAAAATATAAGCCATCTGAGCAGCATAGGGTACATAGTTATTATAGAATATATTATTAGTTTTTACATCTAATTCGTAGTTTGTTAATAATGCACTTGTCCCTTCTATATACATGTGATTTCTCACCCTATTTTCGTCACTATTATATGCAAAAGCATCATCATGAGCAACACACCATACACCTGGATCAGTCGCATTTCCAAGCCATGGGCTAGTTTGGTCATCAGCCCTAGTTGGGTTACCTACACTTCCTCTTTTGTTAGTAGTACCAATAATATGCATCCAGTGTGAAAAAAGATCCCCTCCACCACCAGGTCTACAAGTAACTAAATACATAACACAGTTTGCACCATGTGTTGGACATTTTGCAGTATTTACTGGTCTTTTATATTCACACAACTCACTCCAATGAACCGCCGCATCAGATATATTACATATAAATATGCAAAATATCATCATAAATAGACTTATTAAGACTTTTTTCATAGATATCCCTCCTTTCTTAATCATTTTTCACCAAAACTTCTTTATTAATAAAATAAATTCCTAATCCTAATATCAATATACTAGTTAGTATAAGAGTAATATATACAAATGCTTTACCAGTTTTTATACTTATAATAGCACTAACTGTTGACATATCATCTTCATTTGCTTTTTTATTACCTGGTGTAGAATCTTCGTCACTTACAAGTATTTCATTATAATCTTCTAGTATTTCTGCCGTATTCATAAATGTACCTACACTACTTTCTGCTAATTTCTTTGTTAATACTAAATCTAGAGTTTTAGTTTCTCCTGGTTTTATAATCTCATTAGCTAAACTTGTATTTTCTATGTTTTCATTATTCTTATGCCAATCTTTATTGTGTGCTACATCAAAGTCTAAACCTTGTGGCAAGTAATCAACTATTTTTTTTGCATATCCTTCTAATTCTCCTTCATTAGTAACACTAATTTTATATTCTATTGTAACACTTGTATTATTAATTGTTTTTCTATCAATCTCTACTTTAGCAATATTGCTACCATCATATTGATAAACTTTTTCTTCCTTATTATTTCTAACAGTAATTTTACTAATTGTTTTGTCTAATTTTAAATCAAATTTCCTATTTCTAATCAATCCCATATCAATATTAGTGATGTTATTATCTGAAATTACAATTGTATCTGTCAAACCAACTGTTAACATTTTTCCGTCTTCTTCTATTTCACTCTGTACAGCATCTGAATTTCTATCACTAGAAACACCAGATTTTTGATAGTCAGTCAAACTATATAAAGTTGTATTATAAGCAAACGCTACTAAATATTTTCCTTTTTCTAAATTGTTAAATTCATATTTTCCATCAGATTTAGTTAAAGTTCCCACACTTTCACCATTTTCGTTATATAGTTTAACAGCTATTCCTGATAAATTGGTTTCTTGTTCTTCTCTGTGACCATTTCTATTTTCATCTAACCACACACATCCTGACAAACTATATTTTTCTGGATTATCTGGTCTACCTGGATCATCTGGATTATCTGGATTATCTGGGTTGTCTGGGTTATCTGGATTATCTGGATTGTCTGGGTTATCTGGATCGTCTGGGTTATCTGGGTTGTCTGGGTTATCTGGGTTGTCTGGGTTATCTGGATTATCTGGATTGTCTGGATTATCTGGATTGTCTGGATTATCTGGATTGTCTGGATTATCTGGGTCTTGGCTATCTGGGTCATAACCTATTCTTCTAATAGTAAGTTCTAGAGGTGTTGAAGTAATTTCATCAATATTACTTCCTGTTAAGCTAATTATATTTTCAACTACCATTTCATTAACATCTTCTAATAATTCACCTGCTTCAACTCTAATAGTAATTGTAGTAGTACTATTTCCAGGAATTTCTAAACTTAAATTAATATTATTGCTTATTTCCATAGTAATCTCTTGATCACCAAGAAAATAGCTTACTTCTATTCCATTTAATCCCATAGGTAATACATCTGTTAACATTGCATTAGTAATTGCGTTATCTGTATAATTAACAATTTTTATATTATATTCAAATTCATCCCCTTCATAAACATAGTCATTTTCTAAATTTGTAAGAATTTGTAGAGAACATTTAGGATTATTCAATTCTTTTATTTCTTCAATACAAGAAGGATATTCTTCTGTTCCATTAGCTTTTACTGTAGCAAAATTTGTAATAACTATTTCGTTATCATTACCTTGTACTTTATTTAATTTAATTCTTAATTTAACTCCAGCTTTTTGTCCATCTTCTAATGTTCCTAAATTCCATTTAACTGTTCTAGTATCAGCATCATAATCATTATTTGTTCTTACATTATCAAAATCTTCAAAATAACTATCCTCCCTCTCGTTGTAATTTAAAAATTGAGAAGATACATACTCTAAAGCATCTGGAAGAACATTAGTTACTACAACACCAGTTTGTTGTTCTCCTGAAATATTTTTAACTTTTATTACACATTCTAATTCAGTATTTTCTTCATAAGCAGTTTGGGTATTATATGCAAAATTCATATCTATTTGGAATTTACTTTCATGTATTGTACTTTCTACTAGATTTGATTCAAATACTGTATCATTATTTTCAATCGTTGCCTGTGCTTTTGAACCAACTTTTTGACCTTGAGTTCCTTTTTTAGCTCTTACATAATATACTAGTTTTATTTCACTATTAGCCTGTAATTCTTCTATTGTTTGTGTATATTCATTTGTTTCCTCTTCTTTATATCCATTATCATACCCTTGATCACGAATTGGCGTACAATAATTAAACTGTTCTGGCACTTGGTCTCTAACTGTTATATTTGCAATATTTTGATTTGTATTATTTTTTACTGTTAAAGTAAATTTTTGTACTTGACCTTCATAGATATCATTTCCTTGTTTAGTTATTGTAAGTGATGTATCAGTAATTTCTGCTACTGTTTGTATTTCCTGTTCTCCTTGTTGTTCTTGTGGTTCGTGTTGTTCTTGTTTCTCCTGTTTCTCCTGTTCTTGTGGTCCTTGCACTGGTTCAGCAACAGAAATTGGAACTACATAATTAATTTCTGTTTCTGCTATTCCTTCATTTTCATATTGTGTTGCATTTTCATTAGTATATTTCAATACAAGATTTTCAGTTTTATTTTCCTGTATTTCATCTATGTTTAAATCACACCCTATTACTACTAAGGCACCTTTTAACCTTTCACTATCATAATGCTGTAATTGTTCTCCATTTAAGTTTATTATCATTTTGTTTTGATCTACATTGTAATCACCAACTGATAATCCTTCTCCATATAGTAAATTAACAGTATTTATATTAATTTCTTTTACTGGTTCTGGGAATTCTATTTCAAGTGTTGGATTTTTATATAAATCATAACTATTATCATTTGCTAATAATGTTGTTTTGATTTCTACATCTTTATTGTTTGTTTCAGCTGATAAAACAGAATTATTTATTTGTATTTCTGCTTTTGTTTCTGGTTCTTTCAAGTCAATACTAGATGTAATCTCTCTTTCTGTTATATTAGATGTTCCTAATATCTTTCCACTAACATTTATACTAGTAATTTCTCTCATTTCTTCTTTTTGCTTATCTTCTGCTCTGATAGCCTTTTCATGTTTTATTTCTATAACTCCTGCATTTTGTGCTTGATTTAATTCTATTATAATTTCATTTTGATTTTCCTCATAAGAAATATGAATTTCTTCTTCATCTTCTATTGTTTCTTTATTGATTTTTGCAATTTCTGTGCCATCAAGTTTTTTTATAACTAATTCTCCTTCATCACCTAGTACTTTTAATAGTTCTTCTTTATTTATATAACTTTCTTTATATACAATATCAAAATCAGATTTACCTTCTTCTATTTGTATTCTATTTTCTATTTGTGGATATCTTATATCAATTTTTGTTACACTCGCATACTCTTGTTCTTCTTTAGCATATATTTTACCTTTGTAAATGTCTTGCTCATTTTGTATTTCATATCCAATTATCTCATCTCTTTCTTCTTGTATCTCTTGTGTTATTTCTTTTGTTAATATAGTGTTAGCATTGTCATAAAGTTCTATATCACTTTTAATATAAATTTCTTGTTCTTGTAATTCTTTTTCTTCTGGATATACTAAACTAACAATAACACTGTCTTTTCCCTGTTTCTTATAGCTTATTTTTCCATCATTTTCTTGATTTTGTATTTTTATTTGTATTTTGTTTCCATCTTGTGTATATTCTAATCCTTCTTCATTTGTAGTTCTGCTTTCTCGTTGCTGGATATCTATCTTTTCTAAATCTTCTGGGACATTTAATTCAATTACTGTATCTTTAATTGGATATCCTTCTCCTTCTGGCTGACTATTTACTAGTAGTTGTACTATCCTTTTATTTTCTTCATTAATTTGGTATATCTTGTTTGATAGAATTTGTGTTTCTAGAAAACTCTTTTCACTTTCTTCAGTATAAGGACTTGTTGAAGTTATTCTTACAGTTTTTGATACTTCGATTTCATCTTCTCTTCCTTCACCATCTTTATATTTGCCTCGTAAAATCACTTCATTATCCATGTCTAAAGAAGCCAACTCTATAATGTCATCAAAGTTTGGCTCTATACCCACTTCAATCGTTAACTTCTCACCTGAATTTATTTGATTTAATGAAATTGTATTATCTGTAATCTCATTAACACCTTCTATTTCTTCTTGTTTAAATTTAAAGTTTTTATTGGCAAACTCGATTACACCATCTAAACAACCTTCATTTTTTACTTCAATTTCCATTTGTATTTTTATATCATCACTATTAATCGGCTTTTCTACTTCATATGTTCTTTCATCTTCTTCCTCTGTCTTGAAATAAGCAGAAAATTCAATATTTTCATTGCTTGAAACAGCTAAACTTACAATACCCATTGCTAGTGTTATTACATCCACTAACATTAGGCTCATAATTAATAAAGTAATGATTACTATTTGAAACACTTTCTTTTTCATAATGTCCCTCCAAATTTTTATTTTTCTCTACTATATATGTTAATAGGTTTTTTTATTAAAATCAATGGTGGTTTTTTCCTGTTATCCAAAACTTCCCTTTTTGTTTATACGGAAATAATTATTGGCAATTTTCCTTATTGATTTTTAAGTTTACATTACTTTTAAATTACATATTTGTAATATTTGCGTTCAAATCTTTGGAAATTGTTATTTGCGTAAGAAAAAAGCAGAGGTTTTATTTCCTCTGCCCCTTATAGATTAGTCATCACTTTTGATGATTTTCTTTTTAATGAATATAACTCCTGTGCCTAATATTACTAATAGTGTTGTTCCTATTAAGATTGGTATAATGTAATTTTGGTCTCCACCAGTACTTGGTGCTACAATTGTTCTTTCTGCTACTGCATCATCTGGTTCTGTATGTCCTGTACCTGGTATATAGTTACCTGGTATTGAGGTTGGTCTTGAACCTCCAGTCTTGTCGATTTCTATAACTTCTGTTTCATTGTCTAAGTTTATCTCACTTGATGTTGTTACAAGTTTTGATACTTTTAGTTCAACTGACTTTTTCTCTCCTGGTTTTAAGTTTATATCTCCTAATTTTTGTTCTAGTATAAGTTTTTCATTTATTTTTGTAACTTGTTCATCTTCTTCTGAATTTTCTGTTCCTAATACTTCAGGTATTACCCTACCATTTAAATCTTCTTTTTCCTTTATGTCCCAATCAAGATTTTTGTCAGATTCATATCCCCAATCTCTGTCTAAGTAATCAATAACATCTAAGTTTGTTATTTCTACAAGTTTATTTACATCTTGATGACCATTTCCATAATAGTAATATTCTTCGTTAGTGTAATCTTTTTCACTATTATTAGTTGCTGTTATAATGTATCCTACTTCTACTACTGTTCCTTGAAGTAATTCGTTGTCAAGCTCTAATTTTGCAAAACCATGTTTTGTGTTCCAAGGTCCAATTCCCGTTGGTCGTTCATATGTTACATTTTTACGTTCTCCAGTTATTGTTCCATCTTCGCCTATTGTTAAATCTGCTAATACTTGACCATTAGCTAATGTGACTTTTATACTTTCTATACGTTTAGACATACTTACTTCTTGTTTTGCTCTTTCAATTATTCCAAAGTCTACATTATCTATTTCGTTTGCATAAGATACACCATTTTGTTCATCGTTGAAGTCATCTAATTCTACTCCAATATCCATCTCAGGTGTTGTAGAATCCATTGTATTGATGGTTATTTTAGAATTTGTCTTACCATTAAATGGGTTTATTTCTTTATCAATGTCTTGTCTTCTATTCCAATCATCTACTGCATCAGTATATCTGATTTCAGGATTATTTTTATCAGTACCTTTATACCATTTTGTATTACCATTTTCATAGTTATCCGTGTATCTTTCTTTATCATATATTGTTCCTTTATAGTCTTGTACTGAGATTGTCTTTTGCTTTCCATCTAATGTATATGTCTGTCCTCCCCAAGTATATGTAAGTTCATAATCACCTGGTATGTATCCTTCGATTGTGAAGTTTCCATTATCATCAGTTGTTTGTGTATATGATTTACTTGAGCCAGATTTTTCATTTAATGTAACAGTTACTCCTTTTACTCCTATTTCACCATTATCAAGTTGACCATTTCCTTCACGTATTTGTAATTCTTGTAGTTTTCCTTCATCTGCATTATCTATAAATACTGTTCCTGATATTTTTCTTGGACCGTTTATTACTAGTTTTAATGGTTGACTTATATCTGTATCATCTTCATATAAAGCAAGACCTTCATTCTCTCCATTATATTCCAATGGTACACAGTTTCCTGGGTTTGAATCTATATCTATTCCTGCATAAGGTGCTCCATCCTTAAGTGGTGAATATGAGTTGATTTCTACTACATTCTCTAGATCTTTTTGACTACTGTCATTCTCCCCAAAGATACCTTTTAAATCGTTTCTATTTAGCTTAAATTGTACATATATGTTAGCATTCTCATTTGCACCAACTACTGCATTAGTTTCAATAACATATTTATGATAGTTACCAATATTTCCACTATCGGTTGAATTAACATTGTTTTCTATATCTCCTGTGTCTTTGTTGTATTTTGTTCCTATCTTTTCTAGGTGATATCTTTCGTCAGCATAATCTGCAATGCTATTAACTCTTACTATTACATTTGAATCATTATATATTTTTATTTGATAAGTTACATATGCTTCTAATTCATTATTTTTATCGTTAGGGTCTTCATAATTTAAATCAGCTTCATAAATTGCTCTATAATAACTTTTTGGATTGCTTTTTGTACCAAATACAACTCCAACATTGTTACCTGGATCCTCAGTTCCATCGTCTCTTATAACTTGGCTGTAATTATAAACATGAGATTTATGGTTAATTGTCAATTTTACATTTTTAATGTCTTTTGCTATACGAAGATCTGGCTGACTTCTTTCAAATAATCCTAAATTAATATCTGGCACTTCTGTTACAGCATTTTTTCTAATATAGTCTGCTGTATAGAATTGACCATTATCGCCTATTACTTGCATTTTGTCTATACCACCATCATAAACTTTATCTGTATCAGATTGTATTATAAAATTATTATCATGTTCTAATGTTGCCTTAGCTCTTTCATTTCCTGTTGCATTCTTTATACTGTAATTTAATGTTAATGCATTTGTATGTCCAATGCTTGATGTTTCTCCTGATTGTGGTCCTTCTACAACACTGAATTTATTATTAAACGCTGTTCTGTTTTCTCCTTCTATTGCTTTTGATCCATTTGCTCTGTCTACTCTTGCTGGTGAACTTTCATATGTTAAACCATCATATTCAAATTCAATATAATAGTCTTGCAATTTATCAATACTAACTTTTTCAAAATAGTAATGACCTTCTTCTACATTTAATACACTGTTAGCTACTTTTCCAGTAACCATTGTGCTTACTATTTCATTCGTTGTTCTGTCTTTTAATCTAACTTCAATTCCGCTAAATAATTGATCATGAATATCTTGAGTTGTTCCATTGTATAAAGAATTATCGCCATCATTTATTCCTGGTGTATTTTTATCATCTGGTGCTCTATTTATCCATACATATCCCCATAAGTCTATATATTTTCTTTTATTTTTAAGAGTTATTTCTGTCCATGGTTCTGCTTCTGTTGGTTTTTTAACCATTACAACCTCATGTACCGGTTGACCATCATCACCTGTGATATCATAATATTTAGCATTTTCTCCTAATGATGTTTCTTCTACGGTATATTCACCTACCAAAATGTTAGCAATATAAATTTCTCCATTTGCATCTGTTATAAATTCTGTCGCAGTTTCTTTTGGTGCATTTGTAATTACATCACGATCTACATCTTCTACACTATATGTTCCTGTAATTTGTGTTTGAATTTCTCCTTGTGCATTCTTCAATTGTAAATATCCGTCTGCTGTTTTTATCTTAAAGCCTATGCCTGATAATTTCAAATCATCTTTATCTGCATCCTTTTTAATAATTTTTAAATCCCCTGTTGTTCTTTCATTTTTGGCAGTAAATGTTGTAAAATTATCAGTTTCTGTAGTCATTACTCCTTTATCCTCATATGTAATAACTATTTTGCTAGTTTCTACTGAACTTTGTCTTTCCAGTTTTTTATTTGTTACATCTTCTGGATTAGATAATTGATATCCTCGGTAATTTCCTAGTGACGTTTCTTCTATTGTATAGTCACCTATTAGTATATCTATAATATTGATTTTTCCATTTGCATCTGTTATAAATTCTGTTCCATTTTCGATACCATCCACAAAAATTATATCTTTACCTAAAGCTGCCGGTGTTACTATTTTTTCATTTATTTGATTCTTAAGTTGATCTTGTTTTTCTCCTGCACTATTTACAACTTGTACATACTTGCCATCTGATTTTTTAATCTTAAAGCCTATTCCTTCTTGTGGTGTTTCTGTATCCAAATCAATTTTTATAATTTCAAGATTTCCTGTTTGTTTAGCATTTTTTGCAGTAAATGTTGTAAAGTTATCAGTATTTGTCACCATTGCACCTTTATCTTTATAAGTTATAACTTTTTTATTAGTTTCAATTGAACTCTGTCTTTCTACTGCTTTATTTTTTACTTCTGTTGGATTAGACAATTCATATCCTCGATAACCTCCTAGTGATGTTTCTTCTATCGTATATTTACCTATTAATATGTCTATAATATTGATTTTTCCATTTACATCTGTTATAAATTCTGTTCCATTTTCAATACCATCAACAAAAACTATGTTTTTACCTAAAGCTGCTGGCGTTACTTGTTTTCCATCTATCTTATTTTTTAACTGATCTCGTTTTTTTCCTTCTTTATTAACCACTTGGACATATTGACCATTTGATCCTTTAATCTTAAATCCTACTCCCTCTTGTGGCTTATTAGTATCGAAATCAATTTTCATAATTTCAAGATTTCCTGTTTGTTTAACATTTACTAATTTAAACTCATTTGGTCCTCCATTTACTTTTACTTTTATTTCACCAACTTTTTCAACTTTATAACCATAATGATTATTAATAGTTTCTACAACTTTATAAGTTGCTATTGGTAAATTATCAATCGTCACACCTTGTTTTGCTTGACCTGACTCTATTTTATAACGATTACCTACTATGCTATTACTCTTTTCAGGATTATAAGCATCACTATATTTTTCATCATCACCTGCTGCAAGATTTCCTCCATACCATCTCTTTTTACGTGATAATCTATATACTCCATCATCTAATTTATTTAGTTTTACAGTTACTTCTCCACCATTTTCTTCAACTTTATAAGTTTTTATTAAAGTAACTTTTCCATTTTTTGCTACTTTTTCTAGTTTATATTCTGCTTTTAGCAATTCTGTTCTTGTTATGCTTGTTTCTCCTGAATCTACTTTTCCATTTTTTACTTCTTTTTCCCATAATTTCACTTCTGGTAACCACAACATAAATTCTATATCATCTAATTGCAAATTTTCATCATCTAAGTCTTGTTTGATTACAGTTAGTGCTCCCTTTTTTATAATCCATTCTATTTGCTTATTTTCAAATATTTTCTCCGTAAATGGATCTGTTCCACCTGGTATTCTTCTATCAGTTTCAACACGTTGATAGTCAGGAGCATAATTATAAACTACATATCCACTTCTTGTAATTGTTGTAATTTTTGTTTTTTCTCTATCCGCTTTTAAAACTACTTTAGAAATTCCATCATTACATTTGTCTGCAGATATTTTTATATAAAATGTTCGCCCTTCTGAACTCGTTGCAGACACAGATAACGCTTTTGCTTCTCCATTTTTATCACACGTAATACCTCCTGTAACTAATTGTCCATTATTATCATATAATAAACAAGTATAACTTTTCACGTTACAATCATTTGAATACTTAAATGGTCCTAAAATGTAATTTCCATTATCTTCTTTTACATTTACGTCAAAATTACTATTTAGCTTACTTAATATCATGTCTTTCTCTTCACTACTTTTAACAATAGTTTTCATCTCACTCTTTACAAATGAAAAAACATAATTTCCCGTTCCTGCTGCCGCACCATGATCTATACACCATCCGCCATGTCCATCTGGTCCACCATAAAATCTAGATGTCCATCCTAATCTACCTTTTTCTCTATAATAATTAACATCATAATTATTACCCCAAACTGCCTTCCATGTAAACGTTGTATATTGTGGATAAGCTGCCTGTACATTCATATTTTGTGAAGTAAAAACAGTCATGAAAATTATTACAAATATTGCTAATTTTCCTCCTATTTTTAGCCACTTAAATTTTATTCCCAGAAACATTCCTATTCCTACAAGTGTCAATATAATGATACCAATAGATATATAAGTAACCGCACCTGTACTAATAGAAATAATAATATCTGCACTAGAAGAATTGTTACTTGTATTACTATCTTCTATATTTAATGAATTACTAATTTCACTTATTTCTGCTATATTTTTAAAGATTCCTGTATTATTTGCTGTCATTGATTTAGTTAATATTAATGTTAATTTTCTGCTTTCTCCAACTTGAATTTTTTGATTTGAAGTACTTGTATTAACTAATTTTCCAGTAGCTTGAATTGCCCAATTTTTATTTAATTCAGAAGAGAATGTAAATCCTTCTGGTACTGCATCTATTACCTTATTAACTATTGCTGGTACTTCTCCAACATTAGTTAATATTATACTATATTCTACAATTACTGTAGCACCTTCAATTTCTTTTGCTCTTATTTCTGCTTTTGCAAGTTTCTCATTATTATAAGCATATTGTTTAGTTCCATTTTTTGTATTAACTACTACTTTTGTAATATATTTATCTAATTTTATATCACAAACTTTATTTTTAATTAATCCTATATCAATATTTGATTTATCACTATCTAAAGTAATAATATCAGTTACTCCTACTAATAGTGAATTATTCTGTAATGTTACCTTTTTACTAATAACATCACAATTTAAATTTTCTGATACTCCGTTTTTTTGATATTCTGCTACTTTATAAGTATCTGTATCATATTGGAATACAACAATATATTTACCTTTTTCTATATCTGCAAATTCATAATTTCCATTTGAATCTGTTTTTGTATCCGCTTTTGTTGTATTTTTTTCTGTATCTAACAACATAACATTAATTTCACTCATATGTGGTTCAGTAACTTGTCGCTCACCATCTCCATTTTCATCATTCCACGCTATTCCTGATATACTATATGTGCTTGGCTCTGTTGGCTCCTCTGTATTTCCTGGTAAGTTTGGATCTGTTGGTTGTTCTTGATTTCCTGGAACATCTGGATTTGTTGGTCCTACTGGATTTTCTGGTACATCTGGTTCTATTGGTTCTTCTGGTTCTTCATCATCTACTATTTCCTCTTCATCATATGGTAATATTGTATGTACTATAGTATTAGATGTTTTAGTAGGAACAGCTATTGTAGTA
The DNA here is from genome assembly GCA_947631385.1 of uncultured Clostridia bacterium. Classification (GTDB taxonomy): domain Bacteria; phylum Bacillota; class Clostridia; order TANB77; family CAG-508; genus CAG-269. The sequence goes on from CANRLE010000001.1 coordinate 48,296, forward strand.
TCTTCTCCAAAAACTACACTTGTATCTGTTATTGTTGCATTATTTTCTATTCTAGTTTTTTGATATACCGCTCCTGCTGTTGTATTTACATTAATTACAGCACTTTCTTGATATGGAATATTAAGATATAATTCTACATTTGCTAAACGATTTCCATCTTCATCACTTAATATAGAATCAATATTTTCAGTACATTGTACTTTTGTTGCATTTCCTGTTTCATGATCTATTTCCCAAGTATCATAAGTAACAGATACTGGATTTACTTCTTCTGGTAAGAAATCTGTTAAACAAACACTTAATGGTACATCATCAATATTAGTTTTACCTGTTTTTGTTACTACTATTTGATAATTAATTTGATCTTCATATTGAACTTCTTCTCCTTCATTTCCTGAAGTCATCACAATAGAAACATCATTATATCCTTGTACAATTCTGTTTTCATTAGTAGTATATTCAACATTTTCTACTGTATATTTTGCTACTGATGTTAATTCTATTTTTGGATTATTTTCTAGTTTATCTCTATCTATTTGCATACCAAAACAATAAATTCCATCATTAGATTTTACTTTTAAAGTAACTACATTGTCTGAAGATATTTCTACATTTTCCATAGGTATAATTTCTATGCTGTCTGTATCTAATGCGTCGTTTCCTTTTGTAACAAATTTTAGATTTACTTCTTTTGGAAGAAATACTTTTAAAATTCCTTCCTTAGTTTCATCACTTGTTACTTTTACTGTATAAGTCCAATCTCCTCTATCCCCACCATCATGGAAAGCTCCTAAAAATACTTTTGCTTCTGCCTGTTTTACAGTATTAGTTAATTGATAACTAGCAACTGGTGTATCTCCAATATAAGCCACAATATTAGTTGTTAATTGTATTTCATCTACATCTTTTAAATCATTTATTTGTACTTCATAAAAAGTGTTATATTCTTCTCCTGCTTTTAAAGTTCCTACCTGTATTGCCTTTTCTGTTAGATTCTCATTAAAGTTATATTTATATTCTCCTCCCATAGTATTATAATCTGCCACTAATTCTCCATAAGTAGCACCTTCTGGTATAGAACCAACAATTTTTAAATTGTTAATTTCTTCATTAGAAGTATTTGTTACCTTTATATTGTATTTAACGTATTCTCCTTCATATAAAGTATCACCACTAGATATAGCAGTGTTACCTTTTACGGGTGCAACTTCTATTTTTAAATTTTGATTATCCTCTATAACTGGTTTAATTTCTTCATATTTTAAAGGTATTCCTTCATTAATTTGTGCAATTTCTTCATTATAGTTTTCCATTTGTATTTCTGTAGATACATTTCCTACTTCCAAACTTCCATCTAAAGTAAATTGATTTGTATATGATAAATTAATATTAGATTTATCATTTTCTATATTCTTTCTTAATATCACTGTTACAGGTATTTTTATATTTGTCAATAAGTTGAAATTATTTTCATTATATTGTGTTTGTGTTCCTATTAAATTTGCCACTATAACAATATTTCCTTTTTCATTAACTTCTGTATATGGATCTTCTAAAATTAATCCATTATCATATACAATACAGCTATTTCCTAAAACTACTTTTTCAACTTCATTTGGTAATTCTATTCTTACATTTGGATTTTTTAACATGTTATTTTGTACAGAATTTGCTTTCATGTATATATTGAATTCCATATCATTTTGTTGTTTATTAGTCCAATTTAAACTACTAATTTCCATAGAGACATCTATTTTGGCATCTTTTATATCTATACTATGTTCTGCTAACTCATTACTTGTTTCTATTGAATTCAAATCTAATTTTGTTGATTTTATTTCTTTTGCATTTTCAAGAGTTAATATACCCTCACTTTTTACTTCACTTGTTCTAATTCCTATTTTTCCTATTTCTTTTTCATAATTTATAGTTATAGTTCCTTCTTCTGTAAATTGACTATCTTTATTAATTGTGGCTAAGATTTCTCCATTTTCATCTACGATTTCAATGCTACCTTCTTCTCCTAGAAGCTTTTGCATTTCGTCTTTTGATATTTTTGTGCTTTTGTAAATGATATTCTCGCTATTATTTTCATTCAACTCTATTTTTTCTTGAGCTTCTTTTTTACTAATCATAATTTGTTCTTTTTCTTGATATGGTGTATTATAGCTTGTACCATTTAATATATTTGATTTTATATATCCATTATAAATATCATCAGTTTGATATGATACTGATGTTAAAGTTTCTAAGTTTTCAGTTTGTTTTGCTTCTAATGTTGTTTCTCCATTAATTGGCATATCTTCTTCAAATAAAGTATTTTTTGCCATCACTTTAATAGACAATTCTCTTTCTAAATTGTCTGCTGTATATGTATCATAATAACAAATTACAATATACTCATCTCTAGCATTTTCACTTGGTTCTTCTGCAAACTTAGCTTCTCCTTTTTCATTTTGGTTATCAGCTTGTATTACAACTTCACCTGTATTTTCATTATATTGATAGTTTGCTTTTACACTAGTTTTCTCTCCATTTGTCACTTCTGTACATTTTGGAATTACATTCACATTAGTTGGATATTTACCGTCAATTTTGTTTAATTGAATTGTTGTTTCACTAGTCTTAATAGGAGAAAATTCTTTATCTTCTCCTTTTTCAACTCTTGATTTAATTCCATATTGCACTAATGTTCCATTATCTTGGTCAGATAGATTGTAGTTTATGTATTTTTGCAATTCTGCTTCTATTACTATTTTCGTATCATCTACACCAAAACTAGTTAATATCTGTAATTGCATTACTAACATTATGCTGATAAGCATTACTGTTGCTAAAATGATTCCTACTTTCAAAACTTTATTTTTCATAGTTTCCTCCTTATGATTATCTTCTATAATATATTATAAAGGCTTTTTTTTATAATTCAATACCTTTTCTTCTTCATTTGTAGGCAAAAATCTATACTCTCTTACGGAAAATATATTCGTCAATAAATTATGTTATAATATTATTTTTTTGTTACAATTCGTAATATTTTGTAATATTACAACCACCTCACTTTATTATACATCATTTTTGCCCATTTTTCAATGGTTTTTTGACAAAAAATAACTTTTTATGTAAAATTTTTCGATTGTCAAGTTTTTTTTACTTCATCATATAATGTTAAGAGGTGATTTTCTTGAATAATATGAATTTTGATGAAAATACGATAAATAAGCTAAAAGATATGATGGATAAAGGAGAATTAAATGACGTTATTTCTAAAATTTCGCCAGAAATGATTCAAAATTTTTCTTCTGCAATGTCTCATGAAAACACTAATAACATTGATATTAATACTTTGATGAAAATGAAAACTGTTATGGAAAAATTGAATAATTCTAATGACCCAAGGTCAAATCTATTATATTCTTTAAAGCCTTATCTTAGAGAAGAACGAAAAGAAAAGTTAGATCAGTATGCTAATTTACTGAACATAGCTAAAATTGCTGACATTTTTAAGAATGAAAATAAGGAGAAACCTCACGATGTCTAATTATTATAACAATTATTGGTATAGATATAATAATAATGAAATTCATAAAGAGCAAGAAAAAAAATCATCTAGATATTATCACTTTGGACCCGTAAATTTTAAGAATCCTCTTTTTTGTGATATCGAAGAACCTATTTTTGAAGTTCTCGGAATTTCTTTATATCTAGATGATATTATTATTATTGGTTTATTATTTTTTTTATATCAAGAAGGTGTGCAAGATGAAATGCTTTACATAGCTTTGATTATGTTACTATTAAGCTAATTATTCAATTATAATTTTATCTTGTTCAACACTAATACAAGCTTGTTTATGCATAGGTTCTTCGTCACGGTCAATTTCTTTAACAATATTAGCAATTCTAATTTGTACAGTATCAACTAAGCCTGCTGCTATAATTGCTTGTTTATTACCTTTTGCACCAGCATGTGCTAGCCCTCTTAATGCACCTAATACAATTATATTATCTGATGCCATAACTTCTGCTCCAGAATTTACGTCTCCCAAAATTACTAAACTTCCTTCTACTTCCATTTTCTGTCCAGAACGTAATGAACCTCTATGAAATTTGGTTTCTGATACAGCAATTTCTTTTTCAAATGTCTTTTTTATGCTGTGTAATCCTAAACTTTTAGGCATATCAAATTCTACTTCTACATCTATTTTGCTTTTTATTAAATCTTGAATTTCATCTATTTGTTTGTTTTTTAATATTTTTCCAGTTACAGTTATAGGTGTTTTTTCATCTTTATATAATTTTTTTAGTTCTGTTAGTTTTTTCTTTAATGCTGTTAAAATTTCTTCATATTCGGCTTCATCACTTAGTTTTATAAGAATCTCATCTTTTTTCAAATTAATACTAACACAATTTTTCATTTTTTACATCCTTTCTTTATCTCATGATTTCAACATATGGTGTTGCACTCATATCTTCTTCTACATTTTGTGTATTCATTCCAAAGTATTCTTGCATAATGTCTCTAACTACTTCTGCCGTATAGTTTCCGTGTCCACCGTTTTCAACCATAACAACAATTGCAATTTCTGGATTTTCAAATGGTGCAAATCCTACAAACCATGCATGTACTTTATTGTTTGGTGCTTCTGCAGAACCCGTTTTTCCTCCTACACTTATGTTGAAATCTTTAAATCTAACATATGCTGTTCCGGTTGTATCACTAGTAACAGATTTCATTCCTTCCAATACAGCACTTAAGTACTCTTTTTTAATTTCCAAGTTTTCTGTATTATCATCACTAATTCCTAATTTTTGATTTACAAATTTGTTTATTTCTTCTTTAGATGTTTCTGAACCATTAGCATTTCTAATAGTTTTTACAATACTAACATCTATTTTTTTTCCACCATTTGCTAGCATACTTATATATCTTGCCATTTGTAAAGGTGTAAATTCATTGTCACTTTGTCCAATAGCAGCTTGCAATACTGTACCTGGTCCCCAAGGCTCATTTGGGTGTAATTTTGCCCATGTTTCTTTGCTTGCTAAAGCTCCTGATATTTCTCCTTGTAACTCTATTCCTGTTTTGTTTCCTAGTCCAAAATACCTAGCATATTTCACTAAATTATCTATTCCCATTCTATCTGAAGTTTCATAAAAGAAATAGTTACAAGATCTTTCTATTGCACCTGATACATCTAAATATCCATGACCTGTATGGTAGTCTGTATAAACCCAACAACGTGGTTGATAATCTCTATATTTAGTGTAAATTCCTGTATCATTAATTTTGGTTTTTAAGTTAATAACTCCTGATTCTAGTCCTGCAATAGCTGTTACCATTTTGAATGTTGAACCCGGTGAATAAGAATTTTGGGTTGCTTTATTTACTAACGGCTTTGCTTCATTGTCACGATATTTTGCCCAATTTTCATTACTGATTCCTCCCACAAAGTCTGATGGAGTATAATCTGGATAACTTGCCATTGCTAGTACTTCACCTGTATTTACATTCATGACAACACAAGCCCCTGCATTTGTATGATAAACTGTACCAAATCCTCCACTTGCTATTTTTTGAATATTAGATGCCAACGCAGTTTCTGTAATTCTTTGAAGATTGGCATCAATTGTTAATACAATGTCTGAACCTGCTATGGCTTCTTCAGCAACATATTCAGCTGTTGTCGTTCCATCTACTGCCATGTCTATTTGTTTAACTCCGGTTTTTACCTTTTAGATATTCTTCAAATACATATTCTATTCCTGTTTTTCCAATAATGTCATTTGGACTATAAGTAGATTTTCTTGATTCATATTCGTCTGGATCTATTTGAGATGCATATCCTAATATATGTGATGCTAAATTTCCAGATGTGTATTCTCTAATCGGCTTTACTACTATGTTTATTCCTGCAAATTTTTCAGAACTTTCACTAAATTCTGATACTGCTTCTCTTGGAATGTTGCTAGATATTGTGACTGCTCTTGTACTACTATAACCTTTTTGTGAAATTAAATAGCGAATAGCTATAATTTTTCTAATTTCTTGAATATTGTTATTTTGTATTTTATATTTATCTTTGAATTTATAAAATGCTTGCTCTGCTGTTATTTCTTCATCTAATTTATTATCTTCTTTCCATTTTGCTAATGTTTCGTCTGATATTGTAAATTCAAATGGCTCAATTTTAATTGGAAAAGTATCTGAATATGAGCATCCATATTTTTCTAATACTTGTATCATGTTTAAAATAGCTATGTTTAAGTCTTCTGTATCTACTTTACTTTTATACATTTCAAGAGAAAATGCCATTTTTGAAGTAACTAATGGTATTCCCGTTTTATCTAAAATTGAACCTCTTGCAGCTTCTATTGTACTTTCCCTAGTAAGTCTTGTATTTGATTCTTCTCGATATTCAGCTCCATGTACAATTTGAAGGTTAAATAATCTGGCAATTAAAACAATTCCAATAATATAAATTAATACAGTTAATATGTTAAATCTTAATTTTACATTTGCTTTTTTAGGTTGTTTTTGTCTTTTTCCTACCAAATTTTCCCCTCCTTTTTACATTTAAAAGTATCTTGTCAAAATCGTATTTCCTTTATATTCATTTTCCATATAATATCCAAATTTTTGCATTAATGGATATAAAATAATTGCTAGAATTAAATTATAAATTACCTCTATCGATAATATTTTTATAAAATTCAATATTTCTAAATTTGTTACTAATACAATGTAGTTTAGAATATATATTAATGTCTCAAATGCCGCAGTTGCTACCATTACCATTACCATAATTGTTACTCTACTATCTTTTGAAAAGTTTTTATCAAATAATGCTGCTAAAAATCCTATTAGTCCTAATGCTACAGCATTAATTCCTACTTTTGTACCTATTATCAAATCTAATAGTATTCCTATAACAAATCCATAAACTGTTCCCATAGTCCTTTTTGAAAATAGTCCTATGAAAAGTACAAATATTACAAATAGGTTTGGCATGATGCCACTAATTGTAAACCAATTAAAAAAATTAGCTTGTAGAATATAGATAATTATAGCTAATATAATTAAAATAATGTTAATAACTACTTTTTTCAATTAGTTTACTCCCCTCTCTATTGATTTGTTACTACTAATACAGTCCCTAATTTTTCAAAATTAACAGCTGTTTCTATTAATGCATATCTGTCTGTCATATTTTGAGTATTTACTACTTTTTTTACATTTCCTACATGAATTCCTTTTGGATAAATACCACCTAGTCCTGATGTTTCAATGCTATCTCCTTGTATCATATTGCTATCTGTTGGAATATACATTGCTCTTAATGATGATTTATCATCCAATGTTCCCTTGCATACAATTGCTTCTTGTGTTGTGCTCATTAAACAACTAACAGAGCTTGCAGTGTCAATTATTGTTTGCACTTTTGCAGTTGAATCAGTAACAGAGATAACATGTCCTACTAGTCCTTCGTCTCCTATTACTGTCATGTTTTCTTCGACACCATCTTTTTGGCCAATGTTTATTATTATAGTTTTCGAATAATTGCTAATGTCTTTATTTATAACATATCCTGGTATTGTTTTATATTCTCCATATTTTTCTGTTAGATTTAAATATTCTCTTAATGTTTCATTTTGAGTTTTAATGTTTTCAAGTTCTCGTAATGATTGTTCTAATTCACTATTTTTTTGTCTTAAATCTTCGTTTTCTTCTTTTAAATGATTGATATCCGTAAAAAATGCATTGTTGCCACTAATTTTATTTTTTAGATATGTTAAACCATTTTGAATTGGCATTACCAAATTACTTGCAGCATTTTCAAAAAAAGAATTTTCACTATCTCCATTTGAAAATATTACAATAACAATTAATATGAGTATAGTTATAATGACACCTATAATTCCAGCCTTCTTACTTTTATACATTGTACACTCCTTTTTTATTTTCTTTTTCTACTATTTATTAATACTGTTTTAAGTCTTTCTAAGTCTTCTAGGGTTTTTCCTGTTCCTCTTACTACACACTCAAGTGGAGATTCTGCAATATATACTGGCATTCCTGTTTCTAAGCTTATTAATTTATCTAGATTTTTTATTAGTGCTCCACCACCTGCTAAAACAATTCCTTTTTCCATTATATCAGATGCTAATTCTGGTGGAGTTTTTTCCAATGTTAGTTTGACTATTTCTACAATTTTTGTTATTGATTCTTTGATTGCTTCTTCAATTTGTACAGATGTTACTACTATATTTCTTGGTAATCCATCACTTAAATCTCTTCCTCTTACTTCCATAGAAGTTTCTGTCATTAATGGCATTGCACATCCAATTTCCATCTTTATTTGTTCTGCAGTTGTTTCTCCTATAGCTAAGTTCATTTCATGTTTAATGTAATTAACTATGTCTTCATCTAGTTCATCTCCAGCTATTCGTAATGAATGACTCACTACTATTCCACCTAATGAAATAACTGCAACTTCAGTTGTTCCCCCTCCTATGTCAACAATTATGCTTCCACTTGGCTCTCCTACATCTAAAGACGCACCAATTGCTGCTGCCATTGGCTCTTCTATTAAGTAAACTTCTTTTGCTCCTGCTTGAATTACAGATTCTTCTACTGCTCTTTCTTCTACTTCTGTGATTCCAGATGGTACACCTACTACAACTCTTGGTTTTCCTACGTTATACCTTCTACTTACTTTTTCAATTAAATTTTTTAACATTAATTGTGTTGCTGTAAAGTCAGCAATTACACCATCTTTTAATGGTCTTACTGCTTTTATTTGTTCTGGTGTTCTTCCGTAACATATCCTTCGCTTCATTTCCAGTTGCTAGAATGTTTCCCGTTTTTCTGTCTATTGCCACAACTGAAGGCTCTTTTAATATAATTCCTTTTCCTTTTAAGGTTACTAAAATATTGGCTGTTCCCAAGTCAATTCCTATGTCTTTTGACCCAAATGTAAAAAAACTCATTTTTTTCTTTCCTTTCTTATTTTTCAAAATTTTAGTCTTTTGTTTCTGAAAATATTTTTGAAAAAATACTAGTATAGGTCTTATTTCCTATTACTAAGTGGTCTAATAATTGAATTCCTAATAAATTGGTAGCCTCGTATAAATGTTTTGTAAATTCTATGTCTGCTCCGCTTGGCGTTGCATCTCCACTAGGATGATTGTGAACTAAAATTATTTTTGGCGCCTTCATTTTTATTGGCACTTCCAATATGTCTTTTATGGATACATTGGCAAAGTTTGTCCCACCAATGGCTATATCCTGCATTTTTAAGATTTCATTTTTGTTATTTAATATTATATTTTTAACAATTTCCCTTTTTTGAAATCGCAATTCTTCCATCATTATTTTTGCTAAGTCATATGGTGCTGTTATCGTAATTTTTTTGACATTGGTAGGCATAGCCATACGATTTGCTAGTTCGCCTACCGCTTTTAGTTGAATAGCTTTTACTTTTCCTATACCATTGATTTCCATTAGTTCTTGTAAACTTATATTTCTTAAAAAATTAAGTCCTTCTATTTCTGTTTTATTGCTGTTTAGTACTTTTTGTGCTAATTGTACAGAAGTTTCTTTTTTTGTTCCAGTCCTAATTATTATGGCTAATAATTCTGCATTTGATAAGGTTTTTTCTCCATACCATTCCAATTTTTCATATGGTCTTTCTAATTCAGGTAATTGTTTGATTGGTATTGTCAATTAGTTTTTTTCCTTTCTTGTTCTGATTGCCCCTATATTTTTTTATATATGTATATAGCTAGTACCATTCCTATAATGCTTGATATACTTATTTTAAACATTAATGCAAATGTTACTTTCATAACACTCAAGTCTAATACTATTGGATTCTCTAGTCCAAAACTTCCACTGTATGATAACCACCATAGCCAATCTACTTTTGATGCTAGTTCTCCTAATAGTCCCCCTACTACTAATCCTGATAAAATGAATATTAATAATATCCATATATTTTTTTCTCTTGTGGCCATTTTTTACCTCCATTTTTTCTTCGTTTTTTCTTACGGCTATTTTGTTTTTATTCTACTTTTGGTATTATATATTGAATTTATATTTTTTTCAAGTAGATTATGGTATTATTTCATAAAAAATGCGAGCACAGACTTATTTGCCTGATTGCTCGTATTATTTTAAGACGTTTCTAATTCTTTTTTTAATTTTTCTAGTTCTTTTTTATCAATTTGGGTCATGTCAATTATAAATTCATCACTTGTTTTCCTTTTTATCATTTCTTTTACAATTTGTATCATTTTTTGTTCTTTTCCTGTTTCTATTCCTTTCTCTATTCCTGTTTCCATTCCTTCCTTTATTCCTTTTTCTATCCCTTTTTTCATTCCCTTTTTCATTCCTTTTTCCATTCCTTTTTCCATTCCTTTTTCCATTCCTTTTTCCATTCCTTTTTCCATTCCTGCTTTCAAACCTCTTTCTTCTCCTCTTTTAAATCCATTTTCTTCTGCTATTCTGTCCTTTTCTCTTCTCTCTTCTAATACCTCTATAAATAATCTTTCAAAATTTGTCATGTTTTCTTCTCCTCCTTTTCCTTCCATCAATTTTTTATATCTTTCTATTTCTTCTTTATCCAATTTCTTTCGTATATCATTTGAGTATGTTAACATGATTTTTATACATCTCATTTCTTCTTCTGTTAATCCTTTTTTTACTAGTTTTTCTATTACTTGATTGAATTCGCCTTTCGTCTCTATCTTTTCAAATAACAATGCTTTCGATAATTCTGTCTTTTCTTCTATTAATTCTTCTATACTATAATCATTTATATCTACTAGATTGTACTTTGGATATTCCAATTTTTTGATATTTTCATATTTTTCCTGCTTCTCACTTATACTTTGAGGCACATCCCACTTCTTTTTTCCTGTATATAACACAATTGGACATATTAGTGGGTATTTTTCATTTATTTTTATGTCTCTCTTTTTCCCTATTATTAGTTGTAAACAATATTCTAACATCCTCTCTGGCATTTTGTTATCTATTGTGCTTTGATGTTCTACTATGAAATATACTTCTTTTTCTTTTATTTTATATATGATGTCTGATTCCTTCGTCTTGAAATTCGATGTTATAAATTTTGTATTATATTTTTCTATATCACCCTCTCCTATTTGTATTTTTCTTTCGTCTATTACATATTTTTTTATGAATTCTATAAATTCTTTCTTATTATCCAATGTTTCTTTAAAAATTTTATCATGATATTGATGTGTTTCTTCTTTTTGATATTCTTCTTCATCTTCATGTACTACTAATGGCATTGGAAATCTTTCAATATATTTCCAATAATCTTTTGGCGTAAAAATTACCATATACATTCCTCCTTATAGTATAATTTTTATTTGCTTATTCGTCAATTTTTATTTTGCAGTAAAATTGTGTTTTTTCTTTTGTTATTACTGTTTTTTACCTTTTATCGCCTTCTTTCTCTTTTTTACTTTTTTCTTGGAATTTTTTTAGATTTAAATTAATAAAGATATAAAATTTATTGATTGTGCCACTATTATAGTATCTTTATTTCAAAAAGTCAATACTGTCACACATTTTTATTACCAAAAATTGTACCTTTTCATATAATAAAATAAGTAGTATAATATATTTAGTAGTTGTTAAGGAGGAATTTAACTTTATGAAAATAGAAAAGTTGACAGAAAATAAAATTAGAGTAATCATCAATTCTGACGAAATAGAAAAAATAAATCTTAATTTTCATTCTATAATGACAAAAGCTGTTGATACACAAGGTCTCTTCTTTGATATTTTAAAAAAAGCTGAAAAAGAAGTCAATTTTCATACAGACGGATGTAAGTTACTAGTAGAAGCTTTTTCTTCTTATAATGACTTTTGGGTTTTTATGATAACAAAATATAAGAAAAATGATGACTCGATTAAAAATGAAACTGATTTCTCTAAAAAGAAATTAACTGTGAAAAGAAAACCTAACATTTTTAATTCTTGCAAAATTTATGACTTTCAAGACTTTAATACCTTCTGTGACTTTTGTACTTCTTTAAATAAAATTAAAGTTTTTGATATTAAAAAGTTATGTAAAAATTCATCTTTATATAAATATAATTATACATATCATTTAGTTCTGTCAAACATTAATGAGCAGTATATTCATAAAGATATTTTCTTTTCTTTAATTTCGGAATTTGCTAAAATTATTAAACATTCTGAAAGTTTTGAAAATAAATTATTAGAACATGGTGAATTAATTATAAAGAAAAATGCTATTATAGTTGCTAAAGACTTAGGAACTTCTCTATAAAAAAAATCATTGACATGTAAAAGTGGAATTCTACATGTCAATGATTTTTAATATACATAGTATTGAGGATTATATGCTACACCATTTACTCTTACCTCTAGATGTAAATGTGGTCCTGTTGAATTTCCAGTTGAACCAACTGCTGCTATAGTTTGTCCTTGCGAAACTTGTGTTCCAGCAGTTACATATATTTTACTACAATGAGCATAATATGTTTGTACGCCATTTCCATGCGTAATAACTACCATATTTCCAAATGAACCTTGACGCCCTGAAAATGTTACCGTACCAGATGCTGCTGCTGCAATTGGCGTACCTGTTGATGCAGCAATGTCTAGTCCAGTATGTGATGACCTTCTTATTGCACTTCCTACACCAAATCTTGAAGTAATTATTCCAGAAATTGGTCTAATAAGATTTATTCCTATATTTGGTTTTGCAGATGAAGTAGTTAAAGATGTATTCACACTTCCTGTTGTTTTATATACTGCTGAACCGTTTTTAGCAACAGCTATTACTTTTGCTGGTTCTACATATAGTTTGGAAACTGCTTCTTCTGATGTAACTAAATCTTGTATATTTTGCTCATATTTTTCTACAATAGATATTCTCTCTATATTTGCACTGTTTTTTTCCTTTAATCCATTTACTACTTTTTCTGCTTCTTCAAAATTGGCTACATATAATTTTTCTTCTTGGTTTTCTAATATTGCATAATAGCGATAATATGTAATTCCTTGTTCTTTAACTTTATTAAATATTTCTTCATCATTTGGTACTACATCTTTTTTTAATAAACATAACTGATATTCAGGAAGATTTTCTACTTGGACAAAAGCTACATTTTGATTTCCTTCTTCCCCATTTTTTATATAACTATTGATTTCTTGTTGTAATGCTGATTTATCTTCTGTGTAACCTACTTGTTCACCTTGTATGAAAACACTATAAGTAGGCTTGTATAAAAAAGCAACTGTACCTATGATTATAAAAATGGAAACTAGAAAAAGAACGATGATTTTTATGCTTCTTTTTGTATGTATCATTACTTTTTTAAACATGCTTTTATAAATCTCCTTTGTGTTTTTTCATTGTAATAATATTGTAATATTCTATTTTTTGCAAAGAGTTTGCTTTTCCAATTTCCGTAGATTTTTTTACTTTTTTGATGTTTATCTTCTTTTTCTTTGGTTTATCTCATATTTTCATTTCTCTTGACATTTATTTGTTGATTTATATATAATGACATCATAAATTGTATATTTTATCAAGGAGGAAAATTATGAAAAATATTGACGTTTCTATAATTATGGGTAGTGATTCGGATTTACCAATTATGAAAGATTGCGCCAAGTTTTTAGAAAAAATGGGCATTTCTTATGAAATTAAAATTCTTTCTGTTCATCGTACACCAGAAAAAGCAACTGAATATGCAAAAGCTTTAAAAGAAAATGGAGTTAAAGTTGTTATTGCGGGTGCAGGCGGTGCAGCTCATCTTCCAGGTGTATTTGCTGCAATGCTACCAACTGTTCCAGTAATCGGTATTCCTATTCATACAAAAACTTTGGGAGGAGTTGACTCTCTATATTCTATTGTGCAAATGCCTTCTGGTATTCCAGTGGCAACTGTTGCTATCAATGGTGCAAAAAATGCTGCAATTTTGGCAACTTCTATTTTAACTATTGGAAATGAAGATTTGAAAAACAAGTTATCTAATTTTAAAAATTCTTTAAAGGATGCTGTATCAACTAAAGATGAAAAATTGCAAGAATTAGGCATAGACACTTATTTAGATAATATGAAATAGTTAATTTTTATAAAAAGGTGGTTTTAATATGAAAAAATTAAGTAGTGGCAAAGTTCGTGAAATTTATGAAATAGATGATGATAAGCTTTTACTTGTTGTATCTAATAGGATTTCTGCTTTTGACTATATATTACCAACTCCTGTTCCTAATAAAGGAAAAATCTTAAATCAAATTTCAAAATTCTGGTTTGATTATATTAAGGATATTATTCCAAATCATATGATTTCAACAGATATAAATGATTTTCCTGCTGAATTCCAAACACCAGAATTTGAAGGAAGAAGTATGCTAGTAAAAAAATTAAAAATGATTCCTGTAGAATGTATCGTAAGAGGATATATTACAGGTTCTGGTTGGAAAAGTTATCAAAAAGATGGTAGTGTTTGCGGTATTACATTACCTGCAGGTCTACAAGAATCTGAAAAGTTACCAGAGCCAATTTTTACACCAACAACTAAAGCACAGGAAGGACATGATGAAAATATATCTTTTGATGAAGTTTGTAATTTGATTGGAAAAGATTTAGCAGAAGAATTACGTAGTAAAACAATTGAAATTTATAAAAAATGTGCAGATTATGCTTTGACTAAAGGTGTTATTATCGCAGATACTAAATTTGAATTCGGCATAAATGAAGAAGGTAAATTAGTAATTGGCGATGAAGCACTAACTCCAGATTCTAGTAGGTTTTGGCCTGCTTCAGATTATGAAGTTGGTAGAAGTCAAAAAAGTTTTGATAAACAGTATATGCGTGATTGGATTAAATCTACTGGTTATGATCCTCAAGCTGGAACTCCAATTCCAGAAGATGTTATTAAAACAACTGCTAATAAATATAAAGAAGCTTATAAACTACTTACTGGAAAAGATTTTAATGCATAAAAACAAAGAAAGAAGGATTATGGGGCCGTCCCCAAATCCTTTTTTCATTTCAAATTTTTATTCTTTCAAAACGGTCTTTATCTATTTCTTTTGGCACTTCTATTGGATACTTATGTGTAAAGCAACCTTCGCAAAAATCACTTACTTTGCAATCTTTTGTTATCTCCTTTAGACTATCCAAACTCAAATACTCTAGAGTGTCAGCACCAATTTCTTGTCTTATTTCTTCTACTGTTTTTCCATTAGCAATTAGATTTTCTTTTTTGTCAATATCTGTACCAAAATAACAAATATCTACAAATGGTGGAGCAGCTACACGAATATGTACTTCTTTTGCACCTGCTTCTTTTAAAGTTTTTATAATTCGTGTTAATGTTGTTCCCCTTACAATGGAATCATCTACTAAAACAATGCTTTTCCCTTTTACTGTGTGTTTTAATGGATTTAATTTTAGGTTCACAAGTTTTCGCCTCTTGCTTTGGGTATTTTGGATAAATGTTCTACCTATGTATTTACTTTTTATAAATACAACATCATATGGAATTTTAGATTCTTTTGAATAACCAAGTGCTGCATCAATTCCAGAGTCTGGGACTCCAGCTACGATATCAGCTTTTACTGGCGCTTGCTTTGCTAGACAGCGTCCCGCATTTTCGCGGAAAATATGCACATTTATTCCATCAATTGTGGAATCTGGTCTAGCAAAATAAATATATTCAAATACACACATTCCTTTTTTTTCATTTGGTAAAAATTTTTCACTTGTTACTTCATTATTTGAGACAATTACTATTTCCCCTGGTTCAATATCACGCTCAAATTCAGCTCCCATAATATCCAATGCACAACTTTCAGAAGCAAATACAACATCATCTCCATAACGTCCAATGCAAAGAGGTCTAAATCCTTGAGGGTCTCTTACTGCTATTAATTTTTGTGAAGACATAATTAATAATGAATAAGCACCTTTGATTATTTTCATAGTATTTTTCACAGCTTCTTCAATTGATTTTGTCTTTAATCTTTCTCTTACAATTACATGGCATATTATTTCAGTATCACTTGTCGTAGTAAAAATTGCTCCTTGTTCTTCTAATTCTCTTTTTAGTTCTACTGCATTAGTTAAATTTCCATTATGCACTATGGCTAGATTCCCTTTTTTATGCCTTACTACCATTGGTTGTGCATTTTCTTTCTTACTAACTCCAGTAGTGGAATAGCGAACATGTCCTATAGCCATTTTTCCTTGTGGTAAACTATGTTGTACTTCTTTAGTAAATACATCTGATACTAATCCTACATCTTTGTGAAAACGTATAATTCCATCTTCATTAATAGCAACACCACAGCTTTCTTCTCCTCTGTGCTGTAAAGCTGACAAACCAATACAAACTTGTCCAACTAAGTCTTCTTTTTCTTCTTTCGTATATATTCCAAATACTCCACATTCTTCTTTCAATTTGTTAAACATTTCTTTTTTCCTTTCTTTCTATTGTTTATTTGACTTTATCCTTTTTTCATGCTAAACTACTTTTAATATATCTTAGGAGGTCACTTTATGTACAATTTAGTTATTTTTGCTTCTGGTAATGGTTCTACTTTACAGGCTGTCATCGACAGTATAAATGAGCACAAATTAGAAGCGCAAATTAATTTAGTTGTTTCTGATAATCCAAATGCTTATGCTTTAAAAAGGGCAGAAATTAATAATATAAATACATATATTATTCAAAATAAAGATTTTTCACAAAGAGATGCAGAATTAGCAAATGTTCTTTCCGCATATCCTATCGACCTTATCGTTCTTGCTGGTTATTTAAAAATGATTGGTCCAAAACTAATTGAAAATTATACAATTATCAATACTCACCCTTCTTTGTTACCAAAGTATGGTGGAAAAGGAATGCATGGTATGCATGTACATGAAGCCGTTATAAAGGCTAAAGAACATTATAGTGGCGCAACCATCCATTTTGTAAATCAAGAATATGATAAAGGTACTATTATTAGTCAAACAAAGGTAGAAGTTTTACCAGATGACACAGCTGAAACTTTGTCTGCTAAGGTACAAGCCGCTGAAAAAATTCAATTAATCAAAGTTCTAAATCAATTTGTTCAAAATAATAAAAATTAGGAAAAGGATTTGGGGACAACCCCATAATCCTTATTCTTAATGTTCATAAATTTCCCCAATATCTTTTCTATAATCCAATTTTGTATCAATATTATTTTCCATCGCATCATATGCCTTTTCTTTTGCTTCCTCTAGTGTTTTACCATAAGTATGAATTGCAAATAGTCTAGATGTTCCTACTGAACTATAAAGATTTTCTCCTATTTGCTTTGTACTAGCAAAATAAATTTTAGCATTTTTTTCTTTAATTTGCTTTGTATTTAAAGAAAATTCACAAGGTTCCCCTTTTTTTATAGCATAATCTGGACTTACCACATAAACTGTAAAAGTATAATTATGTTTGAATTTGCAATTCTCTGTTGATAAATTTTGCATCCATATATTTTCCATTACTTCTGGAAATGGCGTATCTAAAGTATTCAATACATTAATTGCTTCTGGATCTCCAAATCTTGCATTAAATTCAATAAACTTTATGCCTTGTTGGCATTTGAAAAATCCACCATAGATAACTCCTGTAAATTCCAAACTGTCTTTATTAACATATTGTATTGCATCTTGTATCAATTTACTACATTCATCTATATCCTTTTGCTCTAAAAATGGTAATAATCCATTTTCAAAGCTAAGACATCCCATTCCACCAGTTCCCGGTCCTTTATCCCCATCAAATCTATAAGGATAATCAAAAGTAGTTGGAGTTACTACAATATTTTTTCCATCTGTCAATGCCATTACTGTAAATTCTCTGCCTTGTACTTTATCTTGGATAATTACTCTTCCATCTGCTTCTATACAAGATTTTGCATAATCAAATCCCTCTTGCTTTCCTTTGAAATGAATACCTCCTACTTTTACTCCTTTTCCTCCTGTTAATCCTTCTGGTTTTACAACAAAGCTGTCATCTTCATAGTTCTCCATTACTTTTTCTAGCTCTTCTATGCTTGTTATACTTTCATTTTTTATTACCATCTCTGGAGCTAATTTTTTAACTATATCAAGAGCATAGCTTTTGCTCCATTCTAGTTTTGCACCTTGTGATGTTGGACCAAAGGTTTTTAGTCCAAGTTCTCTTGCTAGGTCTATCAAACCTTCTTGTAATAGGTTGTCTTGACTAACCACACATGCTTCGATATTTTCTTCTTGTATGAATTTTTTTACCAATTCTTTGTCAAATGGATCACCTATTAAATATTTTCCGTTTGATTTTTCAACTTGCTCTACTATTGATGGATTTGCATATGGCATAATAACATACAACATAAATCCTTTGCTAATTTGTTCTGCTAATACCGCTTCTCTTCCACCATTTCCTAATAATAAACATTTTTTCATCTATTTTTTTGACTCCTTCTTTTATACATTTACTTCTACTTCTATGTCTTTTATTAAATCGCTATATCTTTCTAGAACAGGATTTACTCTATTTTCTATGAAATCAACTACTTGTGCTGGTGCTCTTCCACATAAATTGCTTGGGTTTAAGGCTTGCATGATTTCTTCTTCGGTTAATCCAAATGTCTCGTCCTTCGCAATTCTTTGTACTAAGTCATTTGGTCTTCCTAATTCTTTTACTTGCTTTCCTGCTTCCATAGAATAAACTCTTATTTTTTCATGTAATTCTTGTCTATCTCCACCTTTTAAAACCGCATTCATTAGGATTTCTTCTGTTGCCATGAAAGGTAATTCTTGCATCATATTAGTTTTTATAACATTTTCATATACAACTATGTTTTTGGAAATGTTCGCATATAAAATTAATATTGCGTCTACTGCTAAGAAACTTTCTGGTACACATATTCTTTTGTTTGCAGAGTCATCTAAGGTTCTTTCTAACCATTGTGTTGCTGCAGTAATGGTAGGGTCTAAACTTAATGTCATTACATGTCTTGCTAGAGAATTAATCCTTTCACTTCTCATTGGATTTCTCTTATATGCCATAGCAGAAGAACCTATTTGTCCTTTTTCAAATGGCTCTTCTAGTTCTTTTTCATGTTGTAATAATCTCATGTCATTAGCAAATTTTGAACAACTTTGTGCAATTTGTGATAATACACTTAAGACTCTTGTGTCTAACTTTCTCGTATATGTTTGTCCAGAAACTGGATAAACTTTATCAAATCCCATCTTTTTAGCAATTTTATCATCTATTTGTTTCACTTTTTCTTCGTCTTTAAATAGTTTCATAAAGCTTTCTTGCGTTCCTGTTGTCCCTTTACATCCTAGCAACTTCATATGACTTTGTACAAATTCTAATTCTTCTAAGTCTTCTAATAAATCTTGCATCCATAATGTAGCTCTTTTTCCTACTGTTGTTAATTGTGCTGGTTGAAAATGTGTATATCCTAAACAAGTGATGTCTTTATTATCCATTGCAAACTTTTTTAAGTTACTAATTACTAGAATTAATTTTTGCTTGATTAGTTTTAAAGCTTCTGACATTAGTATAATATCTGTGTTATCTGTTACATAGCATGACGTTGCTCCTAAATGTATGATTGGCTTTGCTGTTGGACATTTTAACCCAAATTCATATACATGTGCCATAACATCATGACGACATTCTTTTTCTCTTTTACTTACAATATCATAATCTATATTGTGTATATTTTCTTTCATTTCTTTGATTTGCTCTTCTGTAATATCAATTCCTAATTCCCTTTCAGTTTCTGCAAGTGCTACCCATAATTTTCTCCAAGTTGAGTATTTACTGTCATTTGACCATAAACGATTCATTTCTTCACTAGCATATCTCCCAGAAAGTGGCGTAACATATTTTTCATTTTCCATTTTTCTTCTCCTTTTGGCATATATTTATTATCTATAATAGTTTACTCCTGATTCAAATATCTTTTGATCCATTCTTCCCGGAATATTTTTTACAATTTCACGATAACTTCTTTCAGAATGTCCCATTTTTCCAAGAATTCTACCATCTGGACTTGTAATTCCTTCAATACTATCAATAGAACCATTTGGATTATAACGAATATCATAAGTTGCATTTCCTTCCAAATCTACATATTGTGTTGCAATTTGTCCATTAGCAATTAATTGTTTTTCTAATTCTTCTGATATAATAAATCTTCCTTCACCATGTGAAATTGGTATTGTAAATTCTTCACCCAAATCTACACCACTAAACCATGGTGACATTTTAGATACAACTTTTGTCTGTACCATTTTAGATTGGTGTCTTGCAATAGTATTGAATGTTAAAGTTGGCATTGTTTCATCCATTTCTTTAATTTCTCCATAAGGTACTAATCCTAATTTTACTAAGGCTTGAAAACCATTACAAATTCCCAACATTAGACCATCTTTTTCTTGTAAATGCTTATGTATTAAATCTTTCAATTTTGGATTTCTAAATACAGATGCAATAAATTTGCCAGAACCATCTGGTTCGTCTCCACTACTAAATCCTCCCGGTATCATTATAATTTGTGATTTTTCTATTTCACTAGCAAATAAATCTATTGATTCTTGGATATTTTGTGGCTTTAAGTTTTTAAATACAACTGTACTTGTTATTCCTCCTGCGTCTTCAAAAGCCTTTGCTACGTCGTATTCACAGTTAGTTCCCGGGAAAACAGGAATAAATACCCTTGGTCTAGTAATTGGCATTTTACGTGTAATACTACAAGTTTTGTTGCTTAGTATATTTTTTGCTTGTTTTTGCTCTGTTTTTACTTTAGTTGGAAATACCTTTTCTAATGGTGCTTCCCATTTATTAATCAAATCATCTATGTCAAATGATATTTTATCATCTACTATTATTTTCGCATCTGCTATAGTTGTTCCTAATTCTTGCAATTTTTCATTTTCAACTTCTTCTTTTAGCTCAATAACATAAGAACCGTAATATGGATAAAATAAATCTGGTATATTATTAGCAAATTTAAATCCTATTTTATTTCCTATACTGCTTTTTGTGATAACATCTGCTATTCCCCCATGTGTAACAGTACTTACTGATAAAACCTTACCTTGTTCTATTAATTGATGAATGATATCATAATTTTCTTTCAAATCATCCATATCTAAAATATCTTCTTGTCCCATTTTTGTTTGTAAAAAGACTACTTTTGAATTAGTTTGTTTAAATTCGTTTGATACTACTTTCGTTATATCTGTTTCTCCAATACAGAAAGAAACTAATGTTGGTGGTACATCTAATTCATTGTAAGAACCTGACATACTATCTTTTCCACCAATTGCTCCTATTTTTAATTCTTTTTGTACGTAATATGCTCCTAATAAAGCTGTAAATGGCTTACCCCAACGAGTAGGGTCATTTCTTAATTTTTCAAAATATTCTTGCAATGAAAAATATG
>CANRLE010000002.1 GCA_947631385.1 uncultured Clostridia bacterium
ATCGTCTTACCCGCAACGACATAGCCATTGCACTTGGACTTGACAACCTACCTTATATAGTGTGTTTAACCTAACATGGACAGAATCAGCGGCAATAAATATAGATTCAGACGATAAGGATGAATTCTTTAGCAAAATACTAGATTTTAATATTCGTTTTTTTGGAGCTATTATATTAGGAATTATAGCGTTTATGCCATTTGTATTTTCTATTATTATAAATGAGAAATTTCATGAAGCATATTTTCAAATACCAATTTTAATGATAGCAAGTATATTTAATATTTCTACAGGTTTTTTAGGTTCAATTTATGTAGCAAAAAAAATAACAAAAGAAATTGCAAAAACTTCAATTTTATCAGCAATTATAAATTTAATTATAAATGTGGCACTAATTAAGTTTATTGGACTTTATGCAGCGTCTATATCTACAGCTGTTTCTTATTTTGCAATGACAGTTTACAGGGCAATAGATGTTAGAAAATATATAAAATTAAAGATAGATAAAAAGGTATTTTTCTCTTATGTAGTAATGTTGGTAATAACAACAATATTCTACTATTTACAGATGAAAACAATGTCTTTAATAATAGCAATTTTTGTAAGTATTTATGCAATTATTTTGAATAAACATAGTTTTAAATTTATTTTAGATTTAGTAAAAAGGAAAATAAGATGGAGTTAATTAGTATTATTATACCAGTATATAATGGTGAAAAATGGATAAAAAGGTGTATAGAATCTATTTTAAATCAAACATATCCTAATATTGAAATTATTATAATTAATGATGGCTCAACTGATAATAGCCTAGATATTTGCAAAAAATATGAAAAAGAAAATGTAACAATCATCGACAAAGAAAATAGTGGTGTTAGTGATTGTAGAAATATAGGAATACAAAATGCAAAAGGAAAATATTTATTTTTTATAGATATAGATGATTTTATAAAAGAAGAGACATTAGAAGAATTATATAAAATTGCAAAAAAATATGACGCAGATATTGTAAAATGCAATTACCAAGAGATAGAAGATTCAGGAGATGCAATAAAAGAAACTAGTTTTGAAAAGTTTAGAGAGTTTAACATAGAAAATAAACAAGACAAAGATGAATTAGATAGCTTATTAATAAATACTTATAAATTTCATAATGTATGGGGACAATTAATTTTGACTTCACAAGCTAAAAAGTGCAAATTTGATATTGACTTAGTAATGGGAGAAGATTTTATTTATAATTATGAAATGTTTAGTCAATGTAAGAAAATAGTTGTTGTACCACAATACTATTATTGTTATTATTATAATTCTAATGGAATGGCATTCAACCAAAATATTAATAAGATAAAAAGAAAAATAGAAGATACAATTTATGTGTATAAAAAAATTTTGGAGAATAATCAAAATTTAGAAAGAGATATTATTTTAAGTAATGCAATAAGAGAAATTACACGTCATATTGTTACAATTTCAACTAATAAAGAGATAACCTTAAAAGAAAAGAAAGAGTATTTGAAAAAAATAGTAAAAGATGAATTATTTAAAGAAGCAGGAAATACTATACAACTACATGATGTAGAATTGAAAAATAGTAGACACAAAATAGCAGCCAAATATTTGTTGAAAGGAGATTATAATAAGTTATATATATATTTGCAATATATATATAATCCAATTAAAAGGATAACAATTTGGGTGAGGGGTAAAAATGAAAAAATATGATTATTTAATAGTAGGTTCAGGTTTGTTTGGTTCCATATTTGCTTATGAAGCAAATAAGAAAGGAAAAAAATGTCTAGTAATTGATAAACGTTCTCATATTGGAGGAAACATTTATACAAAAAATATAGATGGAATTCAAGTGCATCAATATGGGGCACATATATTTCATACAAGCAATAAAGAAGTATGGCAATATATAAATCAATTTGCGGAATTTAATAGATATACAAACTCTCCAATAGCACGTTACAAAGATGAATTATATAATATGCCATTTAATATGAATACATTTAACAAATTATGGGGAGTTATAACTCCTATTGAAGCAAAAAATAAAATTGAGAAAGAGAAAAAAGAAGCGGGTATTACAAATCCTAAAAATTTGGAAGAGCAAGCAATAAGCTTAGTAGGAAAAACCATTTATGAGAAACTAATAAAAGGATATACGGAAAAGCAATGGGGGAAAAAAGCTACAGAATTACCAAGCTTTATAATAAAAAGACTTCCTGTTCGCTTTACATATGACAATAATTATTTTAATGATATATATCAAGGAATACCAATTGGAGGATATACAAAGATTATTGAAAAAATGTTAGAAGGAATAGATGTAAAGTTAAATTGCAACTTTTTTGATAATAGAGAGGAATTAGAACAATTAGCAGAAAAAATAATATTTACAGGTCCAATTGATGAATTTTATAATTATGAATTTGGCGAGCTAGAATATAGAAGTTTAAGATTTGAAACAGACATTTTAAACGAAGAAAATTATCAAGGAAATGCAGTTGTTAATTATACTGAATATGAAGTTCCATATACTAGAATAATAGAGCATAAACATTTTGAATATGGCACACAACCAAATACAGTTATTACAAAAGAATATCCAGATAGTTGGGATCGTAGCAAAGAACCATATTATCCAATTAATGATGAAAGAAATAATAAATTATATGAAAAATATAAATTACTAGCAAGTAAAAACCCAAATATTATTTTTGATGGAAGATTAGGCGAATATAAGTATTATGATATGGATAAGGTAATATTAAAAGCATTAAATTGCGTAAGAAATGAGATGTAAAAATTTACTTTAAAATTACAAAAAGTACTTGAAAAATATAGATAGATGTGTTAGAATAAAAAACATAATTTATCTATGTTTTTTATATAGGTAAATTTTCTATCTAATTTGTTTTTTAATTCAATTTTTATTTTATATCGGTAACTATTTTAATTCTTTTGCTTTAAAAATATTATGATAGCTAGATATAAATTAAATTTTATAACGAAAGGAGGATTATATGACTGTTGATGAATTATGGAAAAACTTAAAGCCTTTTATGGAAAAAGTTCTTGAAGAAATAAGCATACTAAAGAGTGATGTAAGCATACTAAAAAGCGATGTGAGCATACTAAAAGAGAAAGTAAGTGCATTAGAAGAAGATGTAAGCATATTAAAAAGTGATGTGAGCACACTAAAAGAGAAAGTAAGTGCATTAGAAGAAGATGTGAGCACATTAAAAAGTGATGTAAGCACATTAAAAAGTGATGTAAGCACACTAAAAAGCGATGTAAGCACATTAAAAAGTGATGTGAGCACATTAAAAAGTGATGTGAGCATATTAAAGACTGATATGCATGCAGTAAAAGATGTTAATATGACAAAACTTATAACAATACAATTAGAAACAAGAAAAGACATAGAAAAACTCAGCAAAAAATTAAACGAAAGCATAGAAAAGAACGAGCTAGATCACAAAAAATTTGAATATCAAATTGCAAATTTAGAATGGAAAACGAAAATAGTTAATTAAAAACTAAAATGTCTTATATAAACATAGATAAATTATAATTAAAATAGGAGAAAAAAATGCAAAGAAAAAAAGGGTTAAAAATATTTGGAATAATAGTATTAATATTAATAATTATCTTGGCAATACTGATAGGAGCAATCTATTGGTACTTAAACAGTAAAGCAGACAAAATGCAGAAGGTTGAACTTGATGAAGAAGAACTAGGAGTATCTGCAGAAGTAGAAGAAAAACTATCAGACTACAGAAATATAGCTATATTTGGAATTGACTCAAGGCAAGACACCTATGATTTAGGCAACAGAAGTGACTGTATTATTATAGCAAGTATAAATAATAAGACTAAAGAAGTAAAGCTAGTGTCAGTTTATCGTGACACATATGTGCAAATTGAAGGACATGGATTAGATAAAATAACTCATGCCTACTCTTTTGGTTCTGCACCACTTGCTATAAAAACAATAAATACAAATTTTGATTTAAATATAAAAGAATTTATAACAGTAAACTTTGATGCTGTGAAAGAAATTGTTGACAGCATTGGTGGAATTCCAATGGAAATCACAAGTGAAGAAGTTTCACACATTTCTGGAATTAATAGTGCAGGAAATTACAATCTGACAGGTGAACAAGCATTAGCATATGCAAGAATTAGATATGCAACTGGAGGGGATTATAAAAGAACAGAAAGAATGAGAAATGTTTTAACAGCTGTAGCTACAAAAGCACAAAAATTCAACATTAGTCAATTAAATCAATTAATAGATACTTTATTACCAAGAATATACACAAATTTATCAGCTAATGACATATTTAGTATGCTCCCAAGTACTACTGACTTAAAAATTACAGAAAGTATTGGATGGCCATATGAAACAAAAGGCATTACTTTAGATAGATGGTATGGAGTACCAATTACTTTAGAAAGTAATGTAACTAGATTACATCAAGAAATATTTGCAGAACCTAATTATGCACCATCAGAAACAGTAAAAAATATTAGTAATCAAATTATTAACAAGACAGGATATGATAAATAAATGAATATGGAAAAAATTAAGATTAATATTCTAAGAGTAATACTATTAATCTTACTCTTAGGAACATTTTTTGCTATATTTGGATTTTCTAGCCAAAATGGAGAAGAATCAGGAAGTTTAAGTAAAAATGTAGCAAAGTTCTTTTTAGAAAAAATAGTTTACCATGAAAAAGAAATTAATGAGCAAGTTTTAGAAACAACGACAAAAGTAATTCGTAAAGTAGCACATTTTTCTATATATACAGTAGTAGGATTTTTACTAATGTCTTTTGTCAGTACATATAATTTAAAAGAAAGAAAAAGAGTTTTAATGAGCTTGTGCATAGGTATTTTATATGCAACATCAGATGAAATTCATCAAGCCTTTGTACCAGGAAGAGGTCCGCAGGTAACTGATGTTATGATAGATTCAATGGGTGTAGTATTGGGAATATTAATAGTATTATTTATTTTAAAAATATTAAGAACTGCAATTAAAAAATAAAGAATCTGTAGTTCTTTTTTCTATGTTAAAATTTGAGCAAAATAACATAAAAATATTTAATTTATGTTGCTTAATTCATAATAAAATCTCAAAAAAAGTTCGAAAAATATCGAAAAAATATTGCAAAGTATTATTTGAAAGAGTATAATTAATTTACGTGTGATGTTGAAAAGAATACAAAAAGGGGAATTAAAGTGAAAAGGTCAAAAAAATTCAAGAATATTGAATTAAGAATTATGGATATTATTATTGTTGCTGCATCATATTATATTGCAGAAGTGCTAATCAACAATTCATTTATTGTATCAGATATATTAAACCAAGCTATTATTCATTCAATTATTTTAGCAGTTATCATTTATTCGTGGATGTTACATGTTTTTAATACTTATAGAAACATAACAAGATATGAAAATGGAAATGATTATTTAGTATATGTATTAGTATGTTTAATTTCTTATACAATAATAACAATGATATCAATAATATCACAAATTGAGTTTGTAAGTGCTAGAGCTAACATGATTGCAGCATTAATAATTGTAGTGACAATTATTGGATATCGTGTCCTTTTAAGAGCAATTCTAACAGAAAATTTTAAAACTACAAAAGAAAAAACAAACAATAAGAAAAATGTTTTAATTGTTGGTGCTGGTAGTGCTTCTAGAATTGTAATAAATGCTTTAAACACAACAATGAAAGACACTTATCATGTTGTAGGTTTAGTAGATGACAACATTAATAAAGTTAATTATATGATATCTGGAAATCAAATTTTAGGAACTAGATATGAAATACCAAAAATTTGCCAAGAAAATCAAGTAGAATTGATTTTATTTACAATATCTAATATAAATAATAAAGAAAGAAAAGACATACTAAAAATTTGTCAAGAAACTGGCTGTAAAGTAAGAATTTTACCGGGAACAGCAGAATTAATTAAAAATAAGAGCTTGATGGATAATTTTAGAGATGTAGAGATCGAAGATTTATTAGGTAGAGAACCAATTAAATTAGATAATAAGAATATTGGCAAGTTGATAGAGAATAAAGTAGTATTAGTAACAGGTGGAGGAGGCTCAATTGGCTCTGAACTATGTAGACAAATTGTAAAATACAATCCAAAAAAATTAGTCATGGTAGATATTTACGAAAATAATTTATATGATATTGAACAAGAACTAAGAGCAAATTATCCACAATTAGAAATTGATGCTATTGTAGCTAGTGTAAGAGACAAAGAAAGATTAAATGAAATATTTGAAAAATTCAAACCTTATCTAGTATTTCATGCAGCAGCACATAAACATGTGCCATTAATGGAAACTAGTCCACTAGAAGCCATAAAAAATAATGTGTTTGGAACATATAATGTTGTAAATTGTGCAGATGAATACAATGTAAAAAGATGCATTTTGATTTCTACTGATAAAGCTGTAAATCCAACTAATATTATGGGAGCCACAAAACGTTTATGTGAAATGATTGTACAGGCGAAAGATAAAGTAAGTAAAACGGAATATGCAGCAGTACGATTCGGAAATGTATTAGGTAGTAATGGGTCAGTAGTACCATTATTTAAAAAACAAATTGCAAGTGGAGGACCAGTAACTGTTACACACAAGGACATTACAAGATTTTTTATGACAATACCAGAAGCTGTATCACTTGTGCTACAAGCTATGTCTTATGCAAAGGGTGGCGAAATATTTGTACTTGACATGGGAGAACCAGTTAAAATATATGATATGGCGGTTAACTTGATTAAATTATCAGGACTAGAGCCAAATGTTGATATACAAATTAAAGTAACTGGATTAAGACCGGGAGAAAAACTTTATGAGGAATTGCTAATGGAAGAAGAAGGATTAACTCAAACGGAGCATGATAAAATTCACATAGCAAAACCTATGGATATTGATATGGAAAGAGTAGAAAATAAATTAAAAGAATTAGAAGGTCTATTACAACATTGCAATAATGAGCAAAAAGAAGAAATAAAACGAGTAATGAAAGAAGTTGTACCAACTTATAGAGAACCAGAGCAAAATGGAAAGGAAGACTAAAACAGATGAGTAAGAATATTTATCTAAAAATAAAAAGATTATTGGATATTATATTTTCTTTTTTAGGAATTATTATTGTTTCTCCAATTTTTTTAATAGTAGCTATTGCAATAAAGATAGATTCAAAAGGTCCAATTATTTTTAAACAAAAGAGATTGGGAAAAAATGGCAAAGAGTTTGATATATATAAATTTAGATCTATGATTGTTGGAGCAGAAAAAATAGGGACAGGAGTATATTCAAAAAAAGATGATAATAGAGTAACAAGAGTAGGCAAATTTATACGTATGACTAGTATTGATGAATTACCACAATTAGTTAATATACTAAAAGGGGAAATGAGTTTTATTGGACCAAGACCTGTATTAACTTATCATCCATGGAAATATGAAGATTATACAGAGGAACAATTAAAAAGATTTGAGGTAAGACCAGGAGTAACTGGTTGGGCACAAATACATGGAAGAAAACAATTGGAATGGGATAAAAGAATTAAATATGATGTGGAATATGCTGAAAAAGTAAATTTTATTTTAGACATAAAGATATTTTTAATAACTATATATAAAGTTTTATTAATGAAAGATAATGTAAATACTATAGAAACGGTTAAAGAAGAACAGAAGTTAAATTAGAAAAGAGGACAAAGATGTTAAAATTAATGTATATAACAAATGAACCAGAAGTAGCCCAAATAGCTGATGAAGCTGGAGTGGATAGAGTTTGGATTGATCTAGAAGTAAATGGAAAAGAAGAAAGACAAAAAAATTTAGATACTGTAAAATCAAAACATCAAATTTCAGATATAAGAAAAATAAGAGGAGTATTAAAAAATGCAGAATTAATAGTAAGGGTAAATCCAATGTTTGAAGAATCTGAAAAAGAAATAAATGAAGTTATTGAGTATGGGGCACAAATTGTAATGTTACCATTTTTTAAAACAGTACAGGAGGTAAAAGAATTCATAAAGATTGTAAATGGAAGAGCAAAAGTGTGCTTATTATGTGAGACACCAGAAGCTGTAGAATGCATAGATGAGATATTAAGGCAAAAAGGAATTGATGAAATTCATATAGGATTAAACGATCTACATTTAGGTTATAAAAAGAAATTTATGTTCGAATTATTAACAGATGGAACTGTAGAAATGTTATGCAATAAATTTAAAAAAGCAGGCATTAAATATGGATTTGGTGGTATTGCAAGAGCTGGAGAAGGAACTTTGAAATCTGAATATATTATAGCTGAACATTATAGATTAGGGTCTACAATAGCAATTTTATCAAGAAGTTTTTGTAATACTAATATAATAAAGGATTCCAAAAAAATAAAAGAGTTATTTGAGACAGGAGTAAAAGATATTAGGAATATTGAAACAGAGGTACAAGCTTATACAAGTGAACAATATCAAACAAATAAAGAAAAGATAAAAGAACAGGTTAATATAATTATAAATTCTATAGAAGGATAGAAGGAAAAATGAAAAAATTTTATGAAGCAAAAAAAATATATGATATAATGATGTTAATTTTAGAAAAAATAGGTTTAAAAGAAGAAGATAGGAATATTATAGCTTCATGTTATATAGAAGCTGATTTGGCAGGAGTGAAAACACATGGTGTAAATATTTTTCCAACACATGTAGAAAAGTTTGAAAATAAAGTATATAATGTAAATCCAAACTTAAAAATAATTCGAGAAACAGATAATTTTAAGGTTTTAGATGGTGATGAAGCTATAGGACCAGTTAGTGCTTATAAAACAATGAAAATTGCTGTAGACAAAGCTAGGACAACAGGAGTTTTTACATGCTTTTTAAGAAATACGAATACAATAGGTCCAGCTTTTTTTTATAATAATATAGCTATAGAAGACGAAATGATAGGAATTACTTTATCTAATTCTCCAGCAGCTATGGCTCCAACAAATGGAAAACAAAAACTAATAGGAACAAATCCTTTAGCTATATCAATACCAGCGGGACAAGAAAATCCAATAATTTATGATATTGCAACAAGCGAAGTTGCAAAGTCAAAGATAAAGCAAGCATTAATAGAAAATAAACAAATTCCGATTGGTTGGGCTATTGATAAAGAGGGAAATCCTACGCAAGATCCTGAAAAAGCATTAAATGGATTAATTTTACCCATGGCAGGGTATAAAGGTTATGGACTCGCAATGTGTATAGATATTTTAACAGGGCTTATCTCCGGAGGGGCTTATTTAGATAAAGTAGGGAAATTTTATGGTAATGATAAATGCATGAATATTGGAGCTACTTTTATAGCAATTAATCCTAAATTAATATTTGGAGAAGACTTTTATAAAAATATAGATGAATATATAAAGACAATAAAACAAAGTGAAGTAATAGATAAAAATGTTCCTATATCTATTCCGGGAGAAAATAGAATGAAAAATAAAATAATAAATGAACAAAAAGGAATAGAACTAAATGTTGAAACAATACAAAGATTAAAAGCATATATAAAATATTACAATATAAATGCTAAACTATAAAGAGGAGAAAAATATGGAAAGTGTTAAAGAAAAGAATAAATTATATTTTATAACATTTTTGCAAGTGATAGGACCAATATTTGTTATCTTAGGGCATGCTAAAAATGGATTACCATATAATATTTTTTTGCAAGGAATGAGAACTTTTATTTATGTATTTCATATGCCATTATTTTTCTTTATTTCTTCATATCTATTCTCTTATAAAAATGGAATGAGAGATATTAGCTATAATGAATGGATAAAAAAGAAATTTTGGAGACTTATATTTCCATATGTAGTTATTAATTTAATTTTCATTTTACCTAAAGTTTTGCTATCCGGCTTTACGCAAGACAAATTAGACTTTTCTTTAGATACATTTATTACATTGTGTATCAATCCTAGAGAAAATATATTAGGTCATTTATGGTTTTTATTTGCTTTATTTGAAATGTATTTAATTTCACCATTATGGAATTATATGATTAAAAATAAAGAAAACAAAAAAATTTGGATTATTGCATTTATTATATGTGTTTGTTTGCGAATGTTACCACAGATTACAAATATTCTGTCTATTAATGATTTATTTAATAATTTATTATTTTTTTTAATGGGGTTATATATAGGAACGATACCAGTAAAAGAACTTGAAAAAAAATCAGATAAAAAAAATTTATGTATATATTTAATTATATACATATTATCATTAGTAGTATGGTTAATTTGGAAAAATGAATTAACTACAACTATTTTATGTATAATAACATTATTATTATTACTAAAATTACCGATAGCATTAAAAATAAAAAATAATACTTTAAATGATTTAGGGAAATATTCATATACAATATATATATTACATTGGCCAGCTATGTTAAGTATTAGAATTTTATTATTTCAAATTATGCATGTTGATTATAGAATAACATCAGCTGCAATGGTTGTGGGGGGGGCATTTGCTCCGATATTTATTGCAAAAATATATGAAAAAGTAAAACAAAAAAAGAATTTTGAATCAAAAATAATATATTATTTATTAGGAATATGAGGTAAATATGAAAAAAAAGAAAATTCTATTAGTAGCAACTGTACAAAGTCATATATGTCAATTTCATTTGCCATTAATAGACATGTTGCATAAAAAAGGATATGAAGTTCATGTTGCTGCTAAAGATAATTTAAATCAAAAAAAAGGATTAAAACTAGAAAATGCTGATAAAGTATTTAATGTACCTTTTGAAAGATCACCTTTTAAAAAGGAAAATATAGAAGCATATAGGCAAATGAAAAAAATAATAAAGGAAAATGGGTATGATATTATACATTGTAATACTCCTATGGGAGGAGTTATAGCTAGATTAGCAGGAAGAAAGTATAGAAAAAATGGAACTAAAATAATATATACTGCACATGGTTTTCACTTTTTTAAAGGAGCGAAAAAAATAAATTGGTTAATATATTATCCAATAGAGAAATACTTATCAAAATATACTGATTATCTGATTACGATGAATGAAGAAGATTATGAAATAGCGAAAAAAAAATTTAAACATACAAATGTTGCATATACACATGGAGTTGGAGTGAAAGAACAAAAATTCCTGTTTAATATGACAAAACAACAAGAAGAAGACTTAAAAAAAGAATTAGAATTGCAGGATGATGATTTTATAATTATATATGTGGCAGAATTAACAGCTAGAAAAAATCATTATATGATTTTAAATATAATGAAAGAATTATACAAGGAAAAAGAAAATATAAAATTGTTGTTAGTGGGTAATGGACCATTAGAGGGAGAATATAAACAGTTCATTAAAAATAATAGTTTAGAGCATAATGTAAAAATGTTAGGATATAGAATAGATGTACCTCAATTAATGAATATATCCACAATAGCTGTTTCAACTTCAAGACAAGAAGGACTTCCAGTAAATGTAATGGAGGCAATGATAACAGGATTACCAGATGTCGTAACAGCTTGCAGGGGAAATAGAGATTTAATACAAAATAATATAAATGGATATCTAGTAGAAATAAATGATATTAAAGGTATGAAAAATAAAATATTAGATTTGTATAAAGATAAAGAATTGAGAAAAAAGATGGGAAATAATTCTAAAAAGTTAATTAAACCATATTTATTAGAAAATGTTATTAAAGAATTGGAAGAAATATATGTAAATATATGGAGAAAAGATGAGCAATGAAAAGAAAAAAGAAGTTATTGTTTATGTTAGTTATAATTGTTATTATAATATGTGGAATGTTTTTTTTACATGGTGAAACAATAAAAAAAATTGATTATGATGTAAGAAAGAGTATGTATGGTGAACCGATTAATATAGAAAATGGAATGATTAATAATGAATTTTTTGACATAAGAAAAGATGGAACAAATGCAAAACAAACCACAGATGGAATTAATGAAGCAATTAAATATGCAAATGATAATAATATAGTAAATATACAATTAGAAAATGGTAGATATTTAATTAATGGAGAAGTTGAAAATACAACATATAAAAATGAAAAGAAAGGTATAATACTACAATCCAATATTAATCTTAATTTGAATCGGATCACAATTAATACATGAAACAAATGATAAAGAAATGTATACTATTATAAGTGTTTATGATGTAGAGAATGTTAAAGTGTCAAATGGGATATTAATTGGTGATAAAGATAGCCATAATTATAATAATAATTCAGGTTCTAGCCATGGATGGGGATATGGTGTAGATGTAAAAGCTAGTGAGAATGTTGAAATAAATTCACTTCAGATATATAATATGACTGGTGATGGAATAGCAGTTAGTAATTTGCCAGCTACAAGTACTAAATCAAATAAAAGAAGGACAACTATGAATTTGTCAATACATAATTGTAATATATATAATAATCGAAGACAAGGAATAAGTATAATTTGTGGTGAAAATATAAAAATATATCAAAATGAAATCCATGATATTGAGGGAACATTGCCACAATCAGCAATAGATTTAGAAACTAATGCTGATGTAAATCAAAAAATTGATAATATAGAAATTTATAACAATAAAATATACAATTTAAACAAAAAGAGTCAGTTTGCTATTATTACTTATTACAATATATATAATGTTAGTATATATAATAACGAAATAGATGGAAGAATAATTATATATGAAATAAATAATAATTTAGAAATAAAAAATAATTTAGTAAGAAATGGAGAAATACTTGCTAAAATTTCAAGAAAAAACTCAATAAGAAATAATATTACAATAGAAGAGAATGAATTAAATAAATCAAATATTAATATTTATGATACAAAGTATATTACAATTATTAATAATATATTAAAAGATAGTGAAATTTATTATGAAAATTGTGAAGAAGTAAATATAGAAAATAATACTAAAAATAAAAAAGTAGGAGAAGAAAATGAGTGAGAATAAGGAAAAAATAGGATTAATAATTCCAGCTTGTTCAGATTTAAATAGGGGAGATCAAGCATTAGTTTTAGAAACGATGAGAGTAATGAAAAAAGCTTTACAAATAAAAAAAGTTTATATGATGTCTAATAATGAAGTGAATCAATGTGAAAAATTTGGATTGACACCATTTAAAAGCATATTGAAACATCCATCTAGAGCTACAAAACATACAAGTAACTTAAAGTATAATAAAATGCTAAAATTAAAGTGGGGAATAGTAGCATCTTTTGATTTTATTGTTTCAATGATGTTGTTAAATAATATAACAAGGAATATAATAAAAGTATTTTTAAATAAAGAAACCAAAGAATCTTTGAGATTATATGAAAAAGCTGATGCTATATTTGTTAAAGGTCGGAGGTTTTATGCATGATTATGCAGGTGGAATAATTGGGAGATATACTATGTATTATCAATTATTCCATATAAGATTAGCATTAAAAATGAAAAAACCAGTATATATTATGCCAAATTCATTTGGACCTTTTAAAAGTCAAAAAAATGTAAAAATACTAAATAAAATATTAGACAAATGTAAATTTATATCTGCAAGAGAAAGTATCTCTGCAAGTAAAACATCAAATGGTTTAAATAGAGATATTCCATTATTTCCAGACTTAGGATTTTTTTTACAAGGAGAAGAAAAACAGAACATAGAAAAATATTTAGAGAAATACAGTATAAATTTACATGAAGAAAAATATGTTGCAATTACAGCTAGACCATATCGTTTTTATAATACAGAAAATCCAGAATATAGATATGAAATGTATAAGCAAAGTTTTGTACAAATAATAGAATATATTTCTTCTTTAGGTTATGTACCACTTTTAGTTGTGCATACAAGAGCACAAAATAATCATGAAAATGATGAGATATGTATTCAAGAAATAGTTAAATGTTTGAGCAAGAATTGCAAATATATAATTATTAAAGATGATGATCTCACTTGTAGAGATTTAAAAACTATATATGGTATATGTGATGCTATTATTGGAACACGTTTTCATTCTGTAATATTTTCTATAGACAATGGTGTTCCAGCTATTGCTGTTACGTATGGAGGAAATAAGGGACAAGGTATAATGAAAGATATGGGATTAGAAGAATATGCTATAAAAATAGAGGAAATGAATTATGAAACATTGAAAGCAAAGTTTGATAAACTACTATTAGATAAAGAAGAAATAAAAATAAAAATTAATAATTATATAGAAAAGTCAAATGTCGAGTATGAAAAAATGATAAAAGAGATACAGATGTTGGAGGAAAATTAAATGAAAGCTGTATTTTTCCATGGTGCTAAGTTAAAATATGATGAAGGCACAAAAATGTATTATACTTCTGGAGGTTTAAATAAACAATTTTTATCAAAGTACCTAAAATATTTTGACAATATTACCTTAGTAACGAGAAAAGTGAAACTAAAAGAAGAGGAAAGGCAAAAAGTGGGTATTTGTTCAGGGAAAAATATATTTTTTAGTCCAATAGAAAATTTTAATACGATGAAATTATTATTGGGAAAATATAATAAGAAGATAGAGCAAGAAATCACAAAAAATGAATTTGTTATTGTAAGAATGCCAAGTTTTATAAGTGTTGTTGCCATGCATTATGCTATAAAATTGCATAAGAATTATATGGTAGAGATGGTAGGATGTCCATGGGATGCATTTTGGAATTATGGAAATATTAAAGGAAAAGTAATTGCTCCCATTATGTACATAATTACAAAATATTATTTAAAAAAAGCTAAAAATGTAATATATGTGTCAAATGAGTTTTTGCAAAAAAGATATCCAAATAATCATAATAATATAGGATGTTCAGATGTAAATTTGCTATATATTGATGAAAAAAAAATAGAAGAGAGAATACAAAAAATTCATAATAAATCAAATGATGAAAAAGTTAAATTAGGATTAATTGGTTCATTGGATGTAAATTTCAAGGGTCATAGAATAGCAATTAAGGCTTTAAAGTTATTAAATAATGATAATATAGAATTACATTTTTTGGGAAGCGGAAAAAAAGAAAGATGGGAGAAACTGGCTAAAAAATATAGTGTGGAAAAACAAGTATATTTTGATGGAACTCTTCCAGGAGGGGAAAAAGTATATCAGTGGATGGATGAATTAGACTTGTATTTAATTCCAAGTCTTCAAGAAGGTTTACCAAGAGCCTTAGTGGAAGCTATGAGTAGAGCTTGTCCGGTAATAGGTGCAAATACTGGTGGGATTCCAGAATTAATAGGGAAAGAGTATATTTATGGAAAAAAAGAAGCAAAAAAATTAGCAAATATGATTAAGAGTATAGTGTATAATAAAAAAGAATTAATAAAAATGGCGAAAAATAATTTTAAAAAGAGTTTAGAATTTGAAAGTAATAAATTAGAAAATAAAAGAAATAAATTTATAAAAGATATTTTAGACTATAATAAGTAGGAGGAAATCGTGCAAGAATACACAAATATTATTTATGTAATAACTATAATATTAGCTAGTTTATTAGCTGGAATAGCACAAATATTAGCAAAAGATAAAAATGGAAAATATAAATTGAATCGTTTTTTTTGGATAGCTTCTATGATAGTATTAATTTTTATAATGGGATTTAGAAATATAGGGGTTGGAATAGATGATTTATCATATCAGAGAATTTTTAATAAGGTAAGGAATATACGGACCAATACAACATTTTTTTAATACAACGATGGAGCCTGGTTATTTAATGCTAAATTATGTAGTGGGAATATTTACTGATAATTTTCAAGTTTTGATAGTTATAATTTCAATTATTGGAATTTCATTTTTTTATAAAGCATTAGAATATGAAAGAAAAAATATCAATTTAGGTTTAAGTGTATTTTTATTTACTAGTATATTTTATTTTTATTACATAGGAATTATGAGATTATTTATTGCTGCAAGCATTACGGCTTTTGCTTTTAGATATGTAGCAGAAAAAAAGACTATAAGATATATTATTTGGATTTTAATAGCTACAATGTTTCATTATTCAGCATTATTTATGCTATTTTTAGTATATTTCTCAACAGAAAAAGAAGAAAAACAAAGAAAAATGAAAAATATTATTTTGTTAGTTACAGTAGCAATGCCAATTATAATATACATTGTATCTAAATTTATATTTCCGAATATGGGAGCGAGATATAGCGAAAATTATACAACTTTAAATGATTTAAAATTTTCTATTAATCAATTTGATAAATTACCTATTGTATTGTTAGCTTTTTTCCTATATAATGATATGAAAAAACAAAACAGATATATAAAAATTTATATCGTAATGTATACTTTAGCTATTGTAATAGGAATTTATTCTACTGTACTTAGTATAGGAAGAATTCAATGGTATTTAAGTTATGTAATTTGTATAATTTTTCCACAGATAGTAAGAACGGTTTTAAATTCTAAATTTAAAAATTTTGTAGTATTATTAATACCTCTTATTATAATGTATGGTAGTATTTATGCATATCGAATTATTTATCTTGAGCCTACTTTTTATGGAATTAGAAATTATAGTAATATATTTTTTATAAATAAGTGAGAAAGGAGATGTACTATTTTAGTACAATTATAAATATGGCTAATTATATATTTTATGATGGAGAATTATTAGAAAGAGCAGGAGGACCATCTACATATTTATATAATTTAAGAGAAGGTATAAAAAAATATAATTCACAAGAGATTGAATTTATTACTAGAGTTAAGGAACAAAAATATAAAAAGGCTAGTTTTTATAAGCTATTGAAACAAAGAGGAATAGAAACTTTTCCAAAAATGTATGAAAAAATAATGATAAAACATCAAATGGATGAAAGTGAAATTTTTAAATCATTATCTCAAATTAATAATATGGAATTAATACATTTCCATTCAACTTCAAACTATGTAAAAGCTAAAAAATATATAAAAAGAGATGTTATTACACTATTGACTTCACATTCTCCAGAGATAACATCAAAACAAGTAGCAAAATCTTTGAGCGATAAATATGATAAAGGAAAGTACCAGTTTCAAAAAATGGAAGATTTTTATTTTCATACTTACGATGAAGTTGCATTTAAAGAAGCAGATGTATTAGTTTTTCCATCTCCAGAATCAATGGAACCATATTATGAGACATGTAATGAATTTGGAGAATGGGTAAAAAATAAAAATATAAAATACATAATGACAGGCACTAAACCACTGCAATATAGAAAAAATAGAGAAGATTTTAGAAAAGAAAATAATATTCCAGAAGAAGCATTCGTTATAAGTTTTATAGGCAGACATAATGAAGTAAAAGGATACGATAATTTTATAAAAATTGCCGAAAAAGTTATGAAAAGAGAAAAAAATATTTATATTGTAACGGCAGGAATTGGTAATATACAATCACCTAAAGATGATAAATGGATAGATATAGGATGGACAAATGATCCGGGTAGTATTATAAATGCATCTGATTTGTTTATTTTATCAAATAGAAGAACTTATTTTGATTTAGTGTTATTGGAAGTGTTATCAATAGGAAAAACAAGTTTGGTTTCTAATACAGGAGGAAATAAAACTATAGAAAGATTATCAAATGGAGTAATTAAATATGATACAATTGAGGATGCAAGTAAAAAAATACTAGAATTATATAATAATAAAGATAAATTAAAAGATTTTGAAAGAGAAAACAGAAAGATATATAATCAATATTTTACAGTTGATGAGTTCACAAAAAATTATATAAAAATGATAGAAGAAATAAGAAAGGAAAACAATTTTGAAACAAGAAAATAGAATGGTATCTGTTATTGTACCGGTGTATAATGGAGAAAAATATATAAAAAGATGTTTAAATTCAATATTAGAACAATCTTATAAAAATATAGAATTAATTGTCGTAAATGATGGTTCCACAGATAAAACACTTGAAATTATTAGTAGTATAGAAGACGAAAGAATGCAAGTGATTTCACAAGAAAATAAAGGTGTATCAAGTGCTAGAAATATTGGATTAAAAGTTTCTAAAGGAGATTATATTTTATTATTTGATGCAGATGACTTTATGGAAAAAGATATATTGGAAGTTTTAGTAAATGATATAAAAGCAAATGATGTTCAAGCAGTAAAATCAAATTTATTTTTATACTATCCAGAGGAAGATAGGAAAATACTATATAAGGAAAAAATTTTTGATGGTAAAAATAAGATTATAGATAAATACGAGTTATTAGATATGGTAATATCAGGAGAAGTAATGGGTTTCTC
Source organism: uncultured Clostridia bacterium (assembly GCA_947631385.1). Lineage (GTDB taxonomy): Bacteria > Bacillota > Clostridia > TANB77 > CAG-508 > CAG-269. The sequence continues at coordinate 18,395 of CANRLE010000002.1, forward strand.
ACCCAATATATTATTTTGTAGGACCGAAGAAAATATACAATATAATGAAGAAATATTTTATATGGAAGATGTTATATTTTATATAAAAATTCTAAAAAATATAAATAAAATTTACATAGAGAATAAACCATCGTTTAGTTATACGCAAAATCAAAATAGTGCTACTAAAAGCCAATCAAAAATATTAAAAAATATTCATAGTTTAAAAAAATATAATAAAAAAGCAAAAGAAGAATTAAAAAATTCAAATTTTTATACAAAAGAAAGAGTTCAAATGATTGACACTAGAAATACAATACTAATTAGTGACTTACTTGCTCAAATTGATTATAAATATATAAAAAGAAAAGAAGCAATAAAAATTTTTAAAGAAATTTTTGAAGAAGAAGGAAATTTAAAATTTCTTAAAAATTTTAATAAAAACAAACTAAAAATATATAAATTGATTTTAATAAATTTAGGTTTAAATAAAAAATATAATTTACTATATTATTATATAAAATTAAGAAAAAGATTTTCAAAAATAAAAAAGGTTTTAAAGAGGAGAAAATAATAAATGGGAAAATATGATTTTTTAATTGTTGGTGCGGGATTATTTGGTTCTACTTTTGCATTTGAAATGACAAAATTAGGAAAGAAATGTTTAGTAATTGATAAGAGAAACCATGTGGGAGGAAATATATATTGTGAAAATATAAATAATATAAATGTACATAAATATGGTGCTCACATATTTCATACAAATAACAAAAAGATATGGGAATATGTTAATCAATTTGTAGAATTTAATAATTTTATTAATACCCCAATTGCAAATTTTAGGGGAGAAATATATAATATGCCATTTAATATGAATACTTTTTGTAAATTATGGAATATATCAAAGCCAGAAGAAGCAAAGAGAATAATAGAAAAACAAAAAGAAGAGGCAGGAATCGAGCAACCACGTAATCTTGAAGAACAAGCAATATCACTTGTTGGAAAAGATATTTATGAAAAATTAATTAAGGGATATACAAAGAAGCAATGGGGAAAAAATTGTAATGAATTACCAACATTTATTATAAAAAGACTTCCTGTAAGATTTACTTATAATAACAATTATTTTAATGATAGATATCAAGGAATTCCTGTAGGAGGATATAATATAATTATTGAAAAAATGTTAGAAAAATGTGATATTAGACTAAATGTTGATTATTTAAAAGAAAGAGAAAAATACAAAGATTTTGCAGATATGATACTATTTACAGGTATGATAGATGAGTATTTTGACTATAAATTAGGAAATTTAGAATATAGGAGTTTACAATTTAAAAATGAAATCTTTAAAGATATTGATAATTATCAAGGAGTAGCAGTAGTAAATTATACAGATGAAAACACGCCATATACAAGAGTAATCGAACATAAGCATTTTGAATTTGGTAAACAAAAAGGAACGATTATTACTGAAGAATATCCTATAAACTGGGAAAGAGGAAAAGAAGCATATTATCCTATTAATGATGAAAAAAATTCAAAGTTATATCATGAATATTTAGATTTAGCACAAAATGAAAAAAATGTTATTTTTGGTGGAAGATTAGGAAACTATAAATATTATGATATGGATAAAGTAATAGAAGAAAGCCTAATATTAGTAAGAAATTTTAAAGGATAAATAAATTATTGATACTATTGAGTAAGGAGTAAAAATGAGAAAAGTAAAAGAAATAATGATAAAAGTATTTAAATATTATAATTATATTTATCAGAGTATTTTTAATAAAGTATTACAAAAAAGAAGAAAAAAAAGAAATATATTGTTGTATTGTGTATCTTCTACAATGGAACCCCATTTGATGGACTATTACAAATGTATAAAGAAATTACAAAATACAAATATATATTTATATTATAATAATATAAGCAATAAAAAAATAGAAGATTTTAAAAAATATATAGAAAATGAAACTAGAATAACGTATTTAAAAAATAAATTACTGGCGAGAATCAAACATTATGATTTAGTAGTATCAGCTGATTTGGCATTACCTTTTAGATTTAATAAGTATGCAATACCATGTTTATTTGTTAATCATGGATTACATATTATATCTTTTGATGAGGAGCGAAATTTATATACTTATGGTAAAAATTGTTTAGATGATAAAAATAATATAATGTTTACTAAAATGCTAGAATCTAATTCTAGAATTGCGAAAGAAGTTATTAAAGACAATAACAGTTTTGCTAATATTATTGAGCCTGTAGGGTATAAATTTGCAGAGGAAATAAAATCAAATAAAGTGAAATATGAAGAATATCGAAAAAAATTAAATGTACATAAAGACGAAAAGTTAGTATTAGTTTTTGGAAGTTATAATTCTACTAGTTTATTCCATGTAATTGGAAAAAAACTAATTGATGAAGCAAAAGAAATAATGAATAAAGACAAATATAAATTTATTCTATCTATTCATCCATTAGAATATCAAAAATATAGTGAAAATATTCAGCCACTAGGTGAATGGATTGAAAGTCAGAAAAAATATGGCTTTATAGTAAGAAATCCAAAAGAAGACTATATACCTTATTTAATATCAAGTGATATAGTAATATGTGATTATTCATCTTTGTGTGAAGCAACATTAATTGCTAATAAACCATTAATATTAAGTGAATTTGATAGAAATAGAGTTTCTAAATATTCTATTGAAGATAAAATTATGAATATTGTACCTATTTTTACAAAAGAAAAATCATTAAAAGAAATGTTAAAAAATATTAAAACACAAAATTTAAATAAGTATGTTCAAGAAATAGATGTAACAAGAAATGAGTATGAACAAAAAGTGCTTTCTATAACTAAGGAGTTGTTAAATTTAAAATGAGAAAATTTAATTCTATAAAAAATATCATATATGGTGTGCTGGGACAAGTTATTTTAATATTTTCAAAATTTATTACAAATAAAATTTTTATAAATATGCTAACAGTTGAATATTTAGGAGTTAATAGTTTATTTACTAATATATTATCTATTTTAAATATATCGGAGTTAGGAATTTCTACAGCTGTTTCATTTTCATTATATAAAGAGCTGGCAAATAAGGATGAAAAAAATATAAGCGCAATAATGAATTTTTATAAGAGAGCATATTTTATTGTAGGGTGTATTATATTAGTATTAGGATTAATAATACTTCCTTTTATACAAAACTTTATTAATACAGATACAGTTATTCCATATTTAAGATTAATTTTTATTTTATATTTATTACAATCAATAGTTTCATATTGGTTTTATGCATATAAGTCTACAATTTTGATAGCAGATCAAAAGCAATATATAGTAACTAATAGACAGAATTTATTATCTGTATTAACAAATATTTTACAAATTATTATATTGATATGCTTTAAGTCTTTCATATTTTATGTTATAATAGGAGTTGTATTTAATATATTAAAAAATTTAGTAATTGCTCGTAAAGTAGATAAAGAATATCCTTTTCTAAAAAATGGTAAGAAAGAAAAAGTAGGTGAGAAACAAAAAAAGGCATTATATAAACAAATAATTGGAGTTTCTACTTATAAAATTAGTGGAACAGTCTTGAATTCTACTGATAATATTATAATATCTAAATTTATCAATATAGCTACTACTGGAATTTATTCTAGTTATTTATTGATAGCATCAGCTATCTCTAATATAGCTAATACAATTTTCAATGCGATGACAGCAAGTATAGGAAATTTAAATGCAACAGAAACAAAAGAAAAAAATGAATTTATATTTAAGTGTCTATCATTTATGAATTTTTGGGTATTTGGATTTTGTGCAATTTGTTTATTAGTGCTATATAATCCGTTTATAACTATCTGGTTAGGAAACGAATACACATTTAATATATATATAGTTATTCTTATTGTATTTAATTTTTTGACAGATGGACTAAATCAAGTAGTTACAATATATAAAGATGCTTGTGGAGTTTGTTGGCAAGGAAAGTTTAGACCTATTGTAAGTGCAACTTTAAATTTAGTGATATCCATAATATTAGTGCAATATATTGGAGTTGCAGGTGTTATTTTAGGAACAATTTTAAGTAGATTTCTTTCAACATGGTGGTATGATTCTAGACTTATATACAAAAATGTATTTGAAAAAAACGTAGTATGCTATTATAAAAAATATTTGAAAAATTTATTAATTATTATTTTATGTGGGTTAATATGCTATAAGCTATCAACGATTATAGTTTTGAATAATGAAATTTTTAATTTTATTGTTGATTGTATAATTTGTATAATTATACCAAATATACTATTTTATATATTTTTTAAAAATACAGAAGAATTTAAATATTTATCTAATATTGTGAAAGATTTTGTACAGAAGAAATTGAATTTTATTTCAAAAACATAATTGCATTGATATATAATAAATAAAAGGGAGGATAATTGTATGAAAAAAATGAATGAAATTGAGCAAGTTATTATACTTGCAGCTGGGCGCAGCCGTAGGATGGAACACTTAAGCAAAAGTAAACCTAAATGCTTATTAGAATATAATGAAGAAATAATATTATGCAGATTAATTAGACAAATTAAATCATATGGAATAAAGAAAATTGTAGTAACGATAGGATATAGAGCTGATTTAATGAAACAACTATTTAAAAATGATGAAGATGTTATATTGGTAGAAAATAAGTTATATGAAGAAGATGTTAATATTCAATCAATGAATTTAGCATTGTCTAAAATAGATGGACCTTGTGTTATTTTTGAAGCAGATACTCTAATGGAAGATGATTTGGTTAAATATGTTTTAGGATCAGATTTCGAAGGAAAATCAGTATGGTTCACTAAAGGTAAATTTGTTAATCCGCAATATGGAGGAATATTAAAGTCTGATAAATATGGTAATGTGACTGATATAAAGATAATTCCAACTTATCAATCAAATTATGAAGATTATTCAAAACTATCAGGGTTAATGAGAATTGGAAAGAATGAAATAGAAACATTCAAGCAATTAGTATCAAAATATGCTAAATCTACAATAAAGCAGTATTACTTAGTTCCATGGATTGAAAATTTAGAACTATTAAAGTGTGAAGAAGCAGATATTAGCCAGTTTGAATTTTTTACATTTAATAAGCCAGAGGAATATTATCAAGTTATAAATAGAAAGATTGGAGTATTGCAAGATACACCACCTGTAGAATACATAGATATAGAAAAATTAAAACCAATTGAAAACTTTGATATAAACAGAGTAAATGAATTAGAAGAAAAAATTAAAAAGGACAAATATTGGACAGTACCTTTAATAGTTGAAAATAAATATAATATGATACTAGATGGACATCATAGATTTGAGGTAGCAAAACGTTTAAAACTAAAACGAGTACCAGCTATAATTGTTGATTATAATGATATAATGGTTTGGTCTTTGAGAAAAGAGATAAAAGTTTCACAAAGTATAGTTAAAAGAAAAGTTATTAACCAAAAATCAATTTATCCATATAAAACAGTTAAGCATAAATATAATTTTAATATTCCAGTATTAAAAAATGTATTAATAGATAAGGAGCTAAAATAATGATACAAATAAGATCTATCACTTATAATATGCCTAAAAATATAGTAGAAGAGAATGGTAAAAAAATAAAAGAAAATATATCGTTATGGGAAAAGCAATCATTTTTTATAAGAACTAAACGAATAAGTTGTACACCTGTATATGAAAGTATATCTAAAGAACAAATTGATATTGTAAAAAAAATATGTGATGAATGTGATATTAGATGGTTTAATATTCCCATTAATCCATGGAAAGCAAAAAATAGAAAAGCACTATTCAGATTTGCATATAATGTATTAAAAACATATAATCAAGCTTTTGTTAATATTCTATGCATAAAAAATCAGGAACTTGATTTTGATATAATTAATGATTCTATAAGGCTTACACAGTTAACCAGTACAATTAGTAGTAATGGAAAAGATAATTTTAGATTAGGAATATCTACTAATATTGAACCTAATTGTCCTTTTTTTCCTTTTTCATTTTCATCAGGAGAATTTTCTTTTTCAATTGCATTAGAATTAACACAAGAAATTAATTCTATTATAAAAGAAAATTATAGATTAGATTTAAATAAATTGAGAGATGCTATTATATCAACTATAGTTCCTCAAATTAAACAAATAGAACTAACAGCAAATGAAATATCTGAAAAAACAGGTTTAAAATTTATGGGATTTGATTTTTCACTAGCTCCAATAATTGATGAAAATGGAAGTGTAATAACTATATTAAAGCATTTAGGAATAAATGAGTTTGGAAAGAATGGAACTATGTTTGCCACAGCATATTTGACGAATATTCTAAAATCTTTTGGAAATTATTTTAAACATGTTGGATTTTCGGGAGTTATGTATTCTTTACTTGAAGATTTAGAATTGTGTAAAATAAACAATAATATAGGAGTAAATTTAGAGGATTTAATAAAATTATCAACAATGTGTGGATGCGGAGTAGATATGGTTCCAATTGCAAGTGATGTGAAAGATGATGAAATTAGGTCTATTATTCTAGATGTAGCTGCAATTTCATGTAGATTAAACAAACCATTAGGAATAAGATTATTGCCAATACCTAGAACTAAAAATGGACAAGAGTCATATACAAATTTTAATGAAGATGCGGATTTTATATCAAATACTAAAATTATAGATATATGTAATAATTGCATAATAGACAATGACATACAGACGTTTAAATTATTGAAATTAAACGATTAGATGTATTAAATAATTACTAAATGAAACAAATAAAATTATTAAATTAAGAAAGCTTGAGGATAGTCCAACACTATTTTTCAGGCTTTATAAATTTGAAAAAAGCTGATTTTTGTATATTTTGATATCTAACTTTATGAAAATTTATGAAAAATATTGTGTAATTTTGCTAAATGTAGTATAATAGGTGAGCAACATAATTTAATGTTGTAAAAATTATTTATTATATGGAGGAATAATAGTGAAACAGTTAGAATATCCATTTGATGAAAATTATTTAATAAAAAATAAGAAAAAAATAAAAAAAGAGTTACTACAAAAAGATGATTTAATAGAAAAAAACATAGCAATATTAGGAGGTTCAACTACTAGTGAAATAAAAAATATGTTAGAAATATTTTTACTAAATTATGGAATTAAGCCCAATTTTTATGAATCAGAATATAATAAATTTTATGAAGATGCTATATTTGGAAATGAAGAGTTAGATAATTTTAAACCTGATATTATATACATTCATACTACTAATAGAAATATTATGGAATATCCTAATATGTATGATGATGAAAATACAATTGTTGACAAACTTAATATGGAATATGAAAAATTTAAAAAAATTTGGGATAAACTTTTTTCTAAATTTGATAGTACAATCATTCAAAATAATTTCGAATATCCATATTATAGATTATTAGGAAATAAAGATGCGGTTGATATTCATGGAAAGACGAATTTTATTACAAAGCTAAATCAAAAATTTTATGATTATGCAAATGTGACAAAAAATTTCTTTATTAATGATATTAATTATATATCTTCTTGTTATGGCTTAGATAGATGGGCAAATCAATTTTATTGGCATATGTATAAGTATGCAATGGAAGTGCCAGCAATTCCATATTTATCATTCAATTTAGCAAACATTATAAAATCAATATATGGAAAAAATAAAAAAGCACTAGTTTTAGATTTAGATAATACTTTATGGGGAGGAATAGTTGGAGATGATGGAGTAGAAAATTTAGCTATAGGTCCAGAAGTACCAAGTGGACAAGTTTTTTCAGAATTTCAAAATTATTTAAAAGAACATAAAAATTTAGGAATTATATTAAATGTAAACTCTAAAAATGAATATGAAAATGCAATTGCAGGACTTAATCATCCAGCAGGAACATTAAAACCAGATGATTTTATAATAATAAAAGCAAATTGGAATCCAAAAAATTTAAATATAAAAGATATAGCAGAAGAATTAAATTTAGGAGCAGACAGTTTCGTATTTGTTGATGATAATCCGGCAGAAAGAAAAATAGTACAAAATTATATAGAAGGAATAGCTACGCCAGAAATAGATATACCAGAGAATTATATAAAAATAATAGATCACAATGGATATTTTGAAGTAACAAACTTTTCAAATGAAGACTTAAAGAAAAACGAATTATATAAAGATAATGCTAAAAGAAGCCAAATGATGGCGACATTTGATAATTATGAAGATTATCTATTGTCATTAAAAATGAAAGCAGAAATAACAACATTTAAACCAATATATTTGGAAAGAATATCACAATTAAGCAACAAAAGTAATCAATTCAACTTAACAACTAAAAGATATTCTTTAGCAGATATAGAAGCAGTAAATAATGATGACAATTATATAAAACTATATGGAAAATTAGAAGATATATTTGGAGATAATGGAGTTATAACTGTTGTAATAGGAAATATAAAAAACAAAGATGAATTGCACATCGATTTATGGATAATGAGCTGTAGAGTTTTAAAAAGAAATATGGAATTTGCAATGATGGACATGTTAGTAAAAAAAGCGCAGGAAAAAGGAATAAAAACTATATATGGATATTATTACCCAACAGCTAAAAATAAAATGGTTAATAATTTTTACGATTTGCAGGGATTCGAAGAGATTTCTTGCGATGAGAAAGGAAATAAAAAATATAAGTTAGATATATCTAAGGGATATACTAATAAAAATAATGTAATAGAGGTGAATGAATGATGGAAAATCAAGAAATTTATGAAAGGTTAAACAATGTTTTTAGAGATATATTTGATGACGAAAGCATTGTAGTAAAACCAGAAACAACATCTAATGATATTGAAGATTGGGATAGCTTGGAACATATCAATTTAGTTGTTGCAGTAGAGCAAGAATTTGGAATGAAATTTAACATGAACGAAGTAACAACAATGAAAAATGTTGGAGACATGGTGAAAATTATTCTTGAGAGAAAGACTAAATAGAAAAATGAAAGTGAGAAAGTGAAATGAACGAATACAAATTTGAAGACATAAAAATTGGAATGGAAGAACAATTTCAAGTTTCTATTACTGATAAAATGGTACAGTCATTCCGTGAAATAACAGGAGATATTAATCCTTTACATAACGATTTAGAGTATGTAAAATCTAAGGGCTATAACCAAAAAGTTATTTATGGAATGCTTACTTCCTCATTTTTGTCAACTTTAGCAGGAGTATATATTCCAGGTAAATATAGTCTTATACATAGTGTAGAGATCTTATTTAAAAAACCTGTATTCATTTCAAGTAGTCCTTTAACAATAAAAGGAAAAGTAACAGAAATAAATGATGTATTTAAATGCTTTACAATGAATGTAGAAATTTTAAATAATAAAAATGAAAAAGTATTAAGAGGAAAAATGAAAGTAGGAGTTATAAATGAGTGAGAAAGTATTATTAGTAACAGGTGCATCTTCAGATATAGGAGTAAGTCTAATAAATAAAGTAAATAAAGATTATGAGTATATTATTGCGCATCATAACAGTGATGCTAATAATTTAGTAGAACTTAAAGAAAAACTAGGAGAAAAATTAATTCTTATAAAAGGAAATTTTAAAGATGAAGGTGCAACATATAAATTTGTAGAAGATATTAAAGAAATTGGAAAAATACCAACACATATTGTGCATTTACCAGCAGGAAAAATTGAAAATTTAAAATTTCCTAAATTAACATGGGATAAATTTCAAGACGATTTAAATATAGCACTTCGTTCGTTAGTTATTATTTTAAATAGTTTTTTACCAATTATGGCTAAAAATAAATGTGGGAAAATAATTATTATGCTAACTTCTTATACAACCAATATTCCTCCTAAATATTTAGCAAGCTATGTGACTTCCAAATATGCTCTATTAGGACTATTGAAAGCACTTGCAAATGAGTATTCTGATAAAGGAATAAGAATTAATGGTATTTCTCCGTCTATGATAGAAACAAAATTTTTAAAAGACATTCCAGAATTAATTATAAAGCAAAATGCAATGAATAGTCCAACTGGAAAGAATTTATCAATAGATGATGTGGTTCCAATGTTTCAGTTTTTATTGTCAGAGGAAGCAGATAGTATTACTGGACAGAATATAGCAATTACTAATGGAAATATCATGTAATAGAAGGAGGAAGAATAATTATGGTTTTAACATCTTTTGTTTTCCTAATATTTTGTGTGATTACTATATTTATATATTATATTGTTCCAAAAAAGTTGCAGTGGTGTATTTTATTAATATCAAGTATTATTTTTTTGTTTTGGAATAATTTTAGTATATCAACAGTTATACAAGCATTAATAGTTTTAATTCCAACTTATATTTTAGGAAGATTAATAGATAAAAATTATAATACAGAAAAAGCAAAAAAATTTTTAATTTTAGGAATTTTAATAATTTTAGCACAATTAATTTATTTAAAATATACAAATTTATTTTTAACAACGGCTAATCATATATTTAATTTATTTAATATAGAGTATAAATTTAACCTTATATATAGAAATTCTTTGATAGGAATTAGTTATTATTCTTTAATTATGATTAGCTATTTAGTAGATATATACCGAGGAACTTGCAAAGCACAAAAAAACATATTAAAGTGTGCATTGTTTATGTCATATTTTCCAATACTTACTTCAGGACCATTTGTTAGATATGATAATATGGAAAATCAATTATATGAAAAACATAAGTTCAATTATAAAAATTTGTGTAATGGATTAATTAGAATTTTATGGGGAATGTTTAAAATATTAGTTATTTCTGAAAGATTAGGAATGATAGTAAATAGTATTTATGGAAATTTAAATGAATTTAACTTTATATTTATTTTTATGGCTGCTATTTTATTTCCTATACAATTATATACTAATTTTTCAGGTTCTATTGATGTGATTATGGGAACATCAGAAATTATAGGAATCAAATTGCCAGAAAACTTTAGTTTACCATTTTTTTCAAGGACACTTGCAGAATTTTGGAGAAATTGGCATATTACATTAGGGGCTTGGCTTAGGGATTATATTTTTTATCCATTACAAAAATCTAATGTTATGCAAAACCTAAACAAGAAATGCAAGAATATATTCGGTAAAAAAATTGCTAGAAAAATATCTATGTATCTTTCAATGATAATAATGTGGACATTAATAGGAATTTGGCATGGAGGAGCTTATACATATATAATTGGTTCAGGATTATTACAATTTTTATTCATTTTTTTAGAAGATATATTAGGTCCAACTTCTAAAAAGATAAATAATAAATTAGGAATCAATACAGAGGTATTTAGCTATAAATTATACCAAGTAATAAGGACTTATTTGTTATTTTCTTTTGCTATGATTTTCTTTAAGGCTAATAGTGTAACTAATGCTATTGACATTATAAGAGGGATTTTCACAATAAGTTTTAGTTCGCTATTTAGTAAAGAAAGGATTTATGCAATGATAAATAATATTGGACTAGATATGTTTGACTTCATAATTTTAGTTGTTGCATTAATAGTATTATTTGGTATTCAATTATTAGCACGCAAAGGAAAGATTAGAGAAAAATTGTTTAATCAAAATATTGTATTTAGATGGGTAGTTATTTATACTTTAATATTTGGAGTTATAATATTTGGATGCTATGGAGCTGGATATAATCCTACTGCTTTTATATACAGACAATTTTAAGGAGGGAAATTATGTAATGAAAAAAAATATAATTAAATCAATTGTATTTATATTCATTTTTTGTGCTATTTTATTTATTATTACTAAAATACTATGGTTGCCACCAAATGCTATTTCTTATTTTTATAAAGAAAAAGAAAATTCTTTAGATGTTGTTTATGTTGGAAGTAGTAATGTGTTGGCTCATTTTAATACAACGTTAGCATATAATTTATATGGATATACAACAGGCATTTTATCTTCAAATGCGCAACCATTTGCTTTGATAAAGTATTTACTTAAAGAAGCAGAAAAATATCAAAATCCAAATTTATATATTGTAGATATAACAAAGATAACGGATGATATAGATTACTTTTCAACAGAAAATATTAGAGAATGCGTTGATAGTATGAAATTTTCTAGAAATAGAATAGAAGCAATTAATGAAGCATTAAGTTATAGAAAAGATGTTAGTAAGAATGAATATATAAATTATTATTTTAGTTTTTTAATGTATCATAATAGATGGAAATATAATCCTAAGACTAATATTGTAGGAAACAAAAATTTTTATAAAGGATATTGGTTTACAAAAGAAACTTGTGAAGTAGTACCACAAAATACCTATACTTGGAAAAAAGATTTAGTACCATTACAAGAAGATAATAAAAAAATATTAATAAGCTTAATTAATTATATTAATCAAAATAATTTAAAAGTATTATTCGTAGTTCCTATAAGGTGTTATGATGAAGAACGAAATGGAAGATTGAATGATGCTATACGAATATTGCAAGAAAATGAATTAAATGTTATTAATTTTAATACATTAAACGATTTTGATGATATAGATTTTAGTAGGGATTTATATAATGAAGCACATTTGAATGTTTATGGAGCAACTAAATATACATTGTATTTTGCTAAATACTTAAAGGAAAATTATGAATTAGAAGATCATAGAAATGATGAAAATTATAGTTCATGGAACAAAGAATATGAAAGATTTAAAGAAAACTTTAAAAAAATGGTTAATAAAAATTATGAGGAATTGTTACAAAAATAACATTTCTATAACAATTTTGTAACAATAATTGACACAAAAATTCTCTTTTTATATACTTTTAAATGGAAATAAGTAGATAGAAAGGGAATTTTTTTACATGCAAAAGCGAAAAATAGCAATAACAATTTTAATATTAGCAATCGTGTTATTATTAACACCAAAAGCACAAGCAACTGAAAAAGACATCACGCAAACCTTTGTTGATCAAAATTTGCAAAATAGCATATTGGAACTTGCTAAAAATGCTACAGGAGATGAAAATAAAACAAAAATTTATGAATCCGATATCGATAAAATAGTTGAGAAAGTAGGAGGAACATCCTTAAAACTACAAAATAAAGGAATCAAAAGTTTAGCAGGTATAGAAGCATTTGCAAATAAAGAAGTTACATGGATTTTCCTTGACTGGAATGAGATTACAGATTTAAATCCATTAAAAACATTCAAAAATTTAACCAAGATATCTTTTAGTGGTAATCAAGTAAGCGACTTAACACCATTAGCAAGTGTTACAACTTTAGAAAATATAATAGCTATTAACAATAAAATAAGTTCTATTGATACAATTAAAAACCTAACTAATATAAAATATATTTGCTTAGATGGAAATAATCTTACAAATATAAATGCTATAACTGATTGGAGCAACTTAATAGAATTATCATTTCAAAACAACAAAATTACTGAGATACCTAATTTGGAAAAATTAACACAATTAAATTCAATTAATATTAGTAATAATCAAATTCAAACTATTAATAATATGGCAAAATTAGAAAGCATAGAAAATTTAGAAATTAATAACAATTTACTTGCCTCATTAGAAGGAGTACAGAATCTTATTAATCTAAAAATACTAAGTTGTAGCAATAATCAGCTTAAACAGATTTCCGGATTAGAAAGGCTTTCAAATTTAGAAAATGTAGATTTCAATAAAAATCAAATACAAGATATTAATAAACTAAAACAAAATATGAAAATAAAGTACTTATATTTAGATAGTAATGTAATTTTAGATTTTAGTACATTAGAACAATTACCTAATTTACAAAAATATAGTATTTATAATCAAAGCATATTCATTGAAGTTAAGGAAAAACTAGTAGGAGATTATATATTAGTTCCATTACCAGATTTATATAGTGCTCTATATAATACTAATTCATTTATACATCAAAATAATCTTACTACAGAAGCAATAGGAACTAATTATTATGAAGTTGATAAAAGCAAAAAGAATATAAAACTAAAAGCAAATGATTTAAAACGTAATAATATAACAATTCGTGTTTTTGATAATAATAACACATTTTTAACTTATACAATTCAGGCAGACAAAATTGCACCTGTCATAGAGGGCGTTATTAATAATAAAACTTATATAGAAGAATCTGTTATACCAATTTGCGACGATGATGATATTGGAGATGTACAATTAACAAAAAATGGATTAAAAGTAGTATATAATTTAGGAGATACTATTAAGGATAATGGAAAATATATATTAAGAATTAGTGACAAAGCGGGAAATCAAGCTACTGCTCAATTTGAAATAAGAGATGAAATAATAGAAAGTGATACATATAAAATAGATGGACAATATATTACAGGAATTACTTCAAATACAGATTTTAATAATTTTAAGAAATTATTAAAAACAGAAGGAAACTATAATATTTATCGAGAAAATCAAAAACTATCAGCTAATCAAATAATCGTGACAGGAGACAAATTGACAACTCAATATGGAAAGAATTTTTATTTAGTAGTAAAGGGTGATATTACAAAGGATGGATATGCTAATATCAGCGATTTAGTTCGATTAAGAAAATATATACTAAAAATAGATCAATTTAGTGAATTAGAAAAAAAGGCAGCTGATTTAAGCGGAGACAAAAAAGCAGACATTCAGGATTTGGTATATATTAGACAAACTATAATAAATAAATAAGGAGAACTACTATGAGAAAAACTATGATAATATGTTGCTTAATAATTTTTCTATGCTTTCAAGTACCAACTTATGCAGCAAATATTGAATTGAATTTAGAAGCTGATAAACAAAATTATATAGTTGAAGGACAAGGACAAAAAATTGAAATTTATGTGAAATTAGGAAATTTTATAAATATTCCAGAAAAAACATCCTTAGGGTTTTCAGCAATGCTTGCATACGATGAAAATATTTTTGAAAATGTTAATGTTTCAGCCGTAAATGAGTGGAATATTTTATATAATGAAAATAGTCATATATTGCAAGGAGATACACAAAAAGCAAATTCTAATACAACTATTGCTAAGATAGAATTAAAGTTAAAAGGACAAACTACTAAGCGAAACGAAAGAACTATAATACGTTTAAAAAATATCATAATTTCAGATGGGAATTTTGAAATAAAACAAGAAAAAGAAATTGAAATTAATATAACCAATAGTACTGTAGAAGAAACAACACAACAAATAAAAGAAATATCTGTCTTAACAGGAGAAAACTCATTAAAAGCAATGACTTCATCTTCTGAAAATGAAAGATTACCAAATGTTGGATTACAAAAAAAATTAATAATTGCAATAGTAATATTGTTAATAGCAATGATTATATTTAGAATAAAAGCACGAAAAATAAAGTAAAAAAAGTAATATAAATGTAACAATAATGTAATTAAAACGTAAAACAAAATCTATTGTCGATATTTAGTAAAAATGGTAAAATAAACAATGTATAAAATAATAAAATAGAAAGAGGTAATCAAATGAAGAAAAAAGTATTAATGTTAATTGTTATAATATCTATTTTTGTTATTATTTTTAATTATTGCATAGCAGCTGAGGCAAAAAATATAGAGCTTAATGTACAGGATCAAATTACTGTTGAAGAAGGAACTGAAACATTAGAAGTAATTGTTGGACTAGGAGAATTTACAGGAATAGAAGATAATGTTGTGCTGGGGCTTGAAGCACAATTAGAATATAATGAAAATATGTTTACTAGTATAGAAGCAGAAGGAACTAATGGATGGATAGTTACTTATGAACCAGCAACTAAAGTATTAGTGGGTGAAGTAACATCAGCAATAGCTAAATCTAATACAAACATTGCTAAGATAACATTAAAATTAAAAAGTGGATTAACAGCAGGAACAGAAGGAGAAATTAAATTAAATAATGTAATATTAAGTGGCGGTGGTGAAGATGAAAAATTTGAGTTTAATAAGATAGTTAAAGTGGCAGTAGAAGAAAAGCAAACTACAGTACAACCAACACCACCAAGCACTCCACAAACACAACAACCTTCAACAACTCCAGAATCGCCAACACCAACTCCATCAACTACAACGCAAACTCCGTCAACTCCAAGTACTCCAGCAGCACAAACTAATACTCAAGATAATACAAGTAAACAAAATTTAAATACTAATAATAATCGTGCAAATACAAATATACCATCTACTAATAATACAAATGTTAAAGATATAGTAGCAACAAATACTAAAACAATAACGTCAGCGACAACGGCAGAAGTTAAAAATATACCTAAAGCAGGAAAAAGTAATATTCCAATTATAATATTTATAGTTACATTAATATCATTAAGTTTTAGTTTTATTCGTTATAAAAGTATTAAGTTAAAATAAAGATTGAATCAGTATAGTGTTAAATACTATGCTGATTTTTTTATAAAAGCTTATATATACATATTTCAGTAGTAATAAAAAAATTGAAAAAAATTTATTTTTTTTTCGAAAAACTATTGCATAATAAAAATATTAATGTTATAATTCATATAGTTTAAACAAAAGGAGGAGTTTTAAATGAAAAAACTAATTTCAATTGCAGTTTTATTTGTAATGGTAGCAGTTTTAGCTACAACAATAGTAAATGCAGAAGGAGTAACACGTAACACACTAGCTGATGAACTTTATGCTATAGGATCAAAATATGGTCTAACAAAAGAAAATAAAGTTGAAATCGAAAGATACATCAAAGAATATAACGTAACAGATAAACAAGCTAGTGAAGTTTATGCAAAGGCAACACAAGCTGTTAGTGAACTAGAAGCAGCTGGAATTACAGATATAAAAGATGTAACACCAGAATTAAAAAGCCGTTTAGTATCACTTGCAAATAGTGCTGCAGAAGTTGTTGGAGCAAAATTAACATTAGCAAATGGTAAGTTAGATGTTGTTGGACCAGATGGAAAATTATTTACAACACTTACTTACAAAGACGGAAAATTAGTTTACACAGGAAATAATGTAAACACAGTTTTAGTTGTTTCTTCAGTAGCAGTTTTAGCCCTTGCTACAGCTTTTGTAGCAAAAAGAAAAATGGCTAATGCATAACAAAATTATTGGGAAAACAATAAAAGCAACTATTAGTAAAATAATAGTTGCTTTATTCATTACAATAGCTATTGTATTATCAATCTATTTATTTTTAGGGGCTAGAATAAAAGAAGTGATGTCAATAGCAAGTAAAGTAGCAATAGACAGCGAAAATAAAGAAATAGAACCAATTGTTATTGATGACAATGAAGGTTTAACAAATTATCCTGAATATGGAACACAATATGCCACAATAGAAATTCCTTCAATCAATGTAAATTTGCCAGTTTATTTTGGTGATACATTAGATATTTTAAAAAAAGGAGTTGGACATTCAGCAGGAAGCTATTTCCCAGGAGAAGGTGGCTCAATTGTATATATGGGACACAATTTTCCTACATTTTTTAGAAGATTTTCTGAACTAAAAAAAGGTGATGAAATTACTATAAAAGCAACATATGGAGAATATAAATATAAAATATATGATATGCAAATTATTAAAGAAACAGAAACAGAAAAAATTCCAATACAAGACGAAGAAGAAATTTTAATGGTATATACATGTTATCCATTTAATAATATAGGATATGCAACTCAAAGATATGTAGTATATGCGAAATTAGAAAAATAGAAGGGAGAAGAAAATGAAAATAGCAAAAAAAATATTAAGATATATTGTAGCAATTATACTAACATTATTAATTATCATATTAGTTTTAGTATCATTAACTTCTTCCACTATAGCTAATAAAGATTACATATATAAAAAATTAGAAGAGGCGGATTATTATACTAAAATATATGAAATGGTAAAATCTAATTTTGAAAATTATATCTACCAGTCTGGGCTAGATCCAACAGTCTTACAAGATATAGTTTCTGAAAAAAAGGTAAGAGAAGATACCAATACTATTATTGATAATATTTATGCTGGTCTAGAAGAAAAAATTGAAACAGATTCAATAAAAGATAATTTGAATGCAAATATAGAAAAATCTTTAGGAAAAACATTAAATGCTACACAAAGACAAGCAGTTGACACATTGATTAATGAAATATTAAAAGAATATACTAATACAATTTTACATTTTAATTTTGAAAATGAAATAAATAAAGTTTATCAAAAAGCAATGAAATATGTTGATTTAGCAAAAAAAGTAATTATAATAGCAATTGCTGTATGTATTTTGTTGTTAATTGGAATAACAATGAGAAGAATTTATAGAATATTCAATTTCTTAGGAATATCTTGTATATCTTCAGGATTGTTTTTAGTAATTGTGAATTTATTTATTAATCAAGGAATTAAGGTACAACATATTACTATTTTAAATGATGGAATGTCAATAGTTATAAGAAATATTTTGTTAGAAATGTTAAATAGTATTATGCTATATGGTTGCATATTAATTGGAATAGGTTTTGTTAGTATTGTAGGAACTAATTTAATACATAATATACGAAAATATAAAAATTAATATTAATAATATAAAATATATTGAAAAATATTTTGATAAAGTGTATAATAAAAAGGTACGAAATAACTAGGGAGGAAATTCATGGAAGAATTAGATTTAAAAGAATTATTTAACATGTTTTGGAGTAAAAAAGGGCAAATTATATTAATTATATTGATTTTTATGGTAATAGGAATTATATATACAGTAGGATTTACAACACCTAAATATAGTTCTTATACTACATTGTTATTAGTATCATCTAGCAATACAGGAACTGCTACAGGTTCAATTACAACAACTGATTTAACATTAAATTCAAAATTAGTTTCTACTTATAGTACATTAGTAAAAAGCAAAACTACTTTAGGTCAAGTTATTGATAACTTAGGCGCTACTATAAGTGAAAATGCTTTAAAAAATAGCATAGCAGTTACAAATGAAAAAGATACAGAAATTATAAGAATAACTGTAACAAATGAAGATGCCAAATTTGCTGCTCAAGTGGCAAATGAAATAGCAAATGTTTTTTCAGAAAAAGTAAAAGAATACTATAAATTAGATAATGTTCAAATAGTAGATAAAGCAGAAGTAGAGACAACTCCATCAAACATTAATCATAGTAGAGATGTAATAATGTTTATGTTTATAGGTTTAGTTGTTGCTATTGCATATGTACTATTATTAAATATGCTAGATACTACTGTAAAGACATCAGAAGATGTTGAAAAACTATTTGGAACTTTGCCAGTATTAGCAATTATACCTGTATATGGTTCAGAAAATACAAAAGCAAAAAGTAAAGGAGGTAGAAGATAATGAAAAAAGAATTAATAGCACATGAAGATCCAAAATCTCCTATTTCCGAAATATTTAGGACATTAAGAACAAATATACAATTTATGAATAACAAGAAAAAATTACAAACAATACTGATAACATCTACATTACCAGGAGAAGGAAAAAGTTGGGTATCATCAAATTTAGCAACTACATTTGCACAAGCAGGAAAAAAGGTAGTTTTAGTAGATGCTGATATGAGAAAGGGGAGACAATATACTATTTTTGGAATAGCACCAAGACCAGGATTGTCAAATTATTTATCAGATTATAGTGAAGAAGAGGGTAGACTAGATATTGCTGATTACGTACAAGAGACAGAAGTAGATGGATTATATATAATTCCAGCTGGAAATGTACCTCCAAATCCATCTGAATTGTTAATATCAGAGACAATGCTAAATTTGATGGAACAATTAAAACAAATATGTGATGTAGTAATATTAGATGGACCTCCAACACAACTTGTAACAGACTCTTTAATCATGGCTAGAATTGTAGATTCAACAGTAGTTGTAACAGCAAGTAATCAAACAAAAAAAGAAGACTTACGCAGAATTGTGGATAATATACAAAAAGTTGGTGGAAAGATAGCTGGAATTGTATTAAACAAAGTTACTATATCTGCTAAAAAATATGAACAAACATATTATTATGGTTCTACGTCATCTTCTCATCATGGAAATAAAAAAGATGCAAATCTAAAAAGAAAAATGCCAAATGGTAATACTGGAAGGAAAGAAGAAAATAAAAAATTAGATAATAAACCCAATAAACCACCAGTAATGAAACAAGGTAATAATAATAAAAGTAACCAAAAGGAAGCACAAGAATTACCAAAAGCATTTAAAAAAGACATAAAATCAGGAAACAAAGAAGAAATATCATTAGAAAAAACAAACGATATTTTAAAACAAATAAATAAATACTTAGACCAAGAAAAGAAAAATTTAAATAAAAAATAAAAGGTTTTAAAGGAGAATAAAGCGATATGATAGACATGCATTCACACATACTACCAAATATCGATGATGGCTCAAGAAGTGTAGAAGAAACCTTTCAATTAATTGAAGAAGCCCAGAAAGTGGGCTTTGAAGCAATTATATCGACTTCACATTATATGGAAGGTTATTATGAAACAGCTGCACCAGAAAGGGAAGTATGGATAAATAGCATTTATCAAAAATTTCAAGAACAAAATGGAAATATAAAATTATATTTAGGAAGTGAAGTATATTTTTCTGAAAACATCATAACTTTATTAGAGGAAGGTAAGGCATCTACGATTAATGATACTAGTTATGTTTTATTTGAAATGCCATTAAATGCGGAACCAATGAACCTATATGATGTTATATACGAAATGTTGCAACATAAATTAGTTCCAATATTAGCACATCCAGAAAGATATAGTTTTATTCAAAAAGAGCCAGAATTAGTATATGATTTAATTCAAAAAGGTGTTTATATGCAAGCTAATTATGGAAGCATTGTAGGACAGTATGGTGAAAAAGCACAATTGTTAGTGAAAAAATTATTAATGAATAATATGATACATTTCTTAGGAAGTGATGTTCATAGAAGAAATACAGTATATCCTAGAATACCACATATTTTAGAAGAATTAAAAAAATTAATAGGAGAAGAAAAATTAGAACAATTGACATCAGTAAATCCTAAATTAGTATTACAAAACAAAAGAGTAGATATGGGAGAACCAACTCCAATAGAATTAACATGGAAAGAAAAAATTTTAATGAAATTAAAAAAGCAAAAAAATTAGATGAAAAGGAAATTATGTTATGAGAAAGTATTTTGGTACAGATGGAATAAGAAGAATAGCTAATACAGAATTAACACCTGAATTAGTATATAAAGTAGCTAAGGCGGGAGCATATGTTTTATCTAAACATACAGATCATATACCTACAATTTTAATAGGTAGAGACACACGTATATCAGGGACTTTAATTGAAAGTGCTATGGTAGCAGGATTTTTAAGCTATGGTGCGAATGTAAAATTGTTAGGAGTGATACCAACTCCAGCAGTAGCATATTTAACTAGAAAATTAAAAGCAGATGCAAGTGTAGTGATATCAGCTTCTCACAATACTTTTGAATTTAATGGTATAAAATATTTCAGCAATAAAGGAACTAAAATACCAGATAGTTTAGAAGAAGAAATTGAAGAAGTAATGGATTCTGGAAAATTAGATGAATTAACAGCAGTAAATGAAAAAATTGGTGTTTCTGAATATTGCTTAGATTTAATTGATGAATATGTTTATTTCTTTAGAAAACATTTTGATGATATCATAGAAGATAATAAAAAAGAAGATTTTATTGTTGGTATAGATACTGCAAATGGTGCTACATCATATATTGCAGAAAAAGTATTTAAAGCATTAGGAATACCATATAAAATTATAAACAATAACCCAGATGGAATTAACATCAATAAAGACTGTGGTTCAACACATTTAGAAGGTTTGAAGAAATTTGTTGTAGAAAATAAATTAAACTTAGGAATAGCTTATGATGGTGATGGGGACAGATGTCTTGCAATAGATGAAAATGGAAATGAAATAGACGGAGACAAATTATTAGCAATTATATCAAGTAATTTAAGACAAAAAGGAAAACTAAGTAAAGATACTATAGTTGCAACTGTAATGAGTAATTTAGGATTAAAAAAATATGCAACTAATAATGGATTACAACTAATTCAAACTAAAGTTGGAGACCGTTATGTATTAGAAGAAATGTTAAAAAATGGTTATAATTTAGGAGGGGAACAGTCAGGACATATTATTTTATTAGACTATAATCCTACAGGAGATGGAATTTTAACATCTCTAATGCTAATTCAAACTATGTTAGAACAAAACAAAAAGGCATCTGAATTAGGAGATACAGTTAGATTATATCCACAAGTTTTAATAAATGCGAAAGTAGATAATGATAAGAAATATGATTATGATAAAGATGAAACTATAAAAAATGCTATTGAAAAATTAGAAGAAGAATTTGCAGGAAATGGAAGAGTATTAATAAGGCCATCTGGAACAGAACCTTTAGTCAGAGTAATGATAGAAGGAGAAGATCAAAAATACATTACAGAAAAAGCTGAAGAAATTGCGAAACTAATAGAAGAAAGATTGTAAGAATAATGTAATGAAAATGTCATAAAAAAGTAATATAAAAGCAATTGCTAAAATACACAAATAGTGATAGTATAAAAACAGAAACAAAAGAAAATGGAGGTAGTGTTAATGTTTATTTTTGATATATCAAACCCATTAACATTGGTACTAATGTTAGCTGCAACAATACTATTGGTGTTCTTATCACAAGAAATAAAAAAGAGTTATATATCTGCTGTAATGTTATTTGCTTATTTAATAATATTGATAGTACATGTGGCACAAATAGCTACTTTATCAGAAGAATTTAGATATATGTTATCAACTTTATCTAGATGTATTGTAATTGATTTTATATTTGTTGTAGTAAGCTTTTTCTCTTACTTATGGGTAGATGACTTAGAAGCTAAAATGGGAAAGAAGAAGAGCATTGATAACAGCTTAGATTGGTTGTGGAAAAAAGTATAAGAAACGGAAAATGCGGATTTGGGGACGGCCTCATAATCCGTATTTTTTTGTATAAAAAAATTAATTTATAATAACTTCTTGCTTTTGGAAAATAATTGAATTTATAGCAAATTTATGATATAAATAAGTAAAATATGAATTTTGCAGCATGATGTTGCAAAATTTAAAATGGAGGAAAATCATGGAAGATTTGACAAATATTATTAATGATGATAAATATTTTATATTTTTAAATGAAATAAAAAATGATATAATTTCAACGAGGAGAAGAGTTTTGTCTCAAGCAAACAATGAAGTTATATTAATGTATTACCGAATTGGAAAAGGACTAATAAACAATAGTAAATATGGAAATAGTTTTATAAATACTTTAGCAAAAGACTTAAAATTAGAATTCCCAGACATGCATGGATTATCTGCAAGAAATTTAAGATATATGAAGAAATTTGCAAAAGAGTTTGAATATGATTCAATTTTGCAGCATAATGTTGCAAAATTGCCATGGACAACAATAACAACAATTATGGATAAAATAAAAGATACAAATGAAAGAATATGGTATGTAAATAAAACATTAGAAAATTTATGGTCTAGAACAATACTTGAACATCAAATTGCAACAAATCTATATAGTAGACAAGCATTATTAAATAATAAAATAAGCAATTATAGGGAAACATTACCAACAGAACTTGGAAAAAGAGCTTTGGAAATGCTAAAAGATCCATATATTTTTGATATTGAAGGTTATGGAACAGCACCATTAGAAAAAGACATAGAAGACGCACTAGTTTCTAATATAACTAATTTACTTTTAGAGTTTGGGAATGGTTTTGCTTTTGTTGGAAGGCAATACCATTTGGAGGTTGAAGGAGAAGACTATTATATAGACTTATTATTTTATAATTTAAATTTAAAATGCTATGTGATAGTAGAATTAAAAACTGTAAAATTCATACCAGAATTTGCAGGAAAATTAAACTTTTATTTAAATGCAGTAGACATGCTGTTAAAGAAAGAGGACGATAATCCAACAATAGGAATTTTACTATGTAGGGATGAACACAAATTAACTGCTGAATTGGCTTTAAAAGATGTAAATAAACCAATAGGGGTAGCTGAATATAAATATGTACAGGAAGTTCCAGAATATTTAGCAAATAGCTTGCCGAGTATTGAAACACTAGAGAAAAGGCTAAATAATAAAGAGAAGTTGCAAGGAGAAAACAATGAAAGCAAAAAAAGTAGAAGAAATATTTAGTGATTACAAAACAAACTCGAACATCAAATATGCTGAAGTACGAAGTTTAAACATAATAAAAAAAACAAATACATTGCAAGTTATACTATATTTAGACGAATACATAGAAATCAAAGAAATTTGGTACTTTGAAAACTTTTTAAAACAAAGATTTCAATTTGAACATATTGATGTAAAAATAGAATATCATGAAAAAGTAGAAAAAAAACCAATTCCAGAAGAATGGAAAAGTATCATAGCATATATGTCACACAAATATCCTTTAACAAAACCAATGTTATTATTAAAAAGTGACGTAACAGTAGAAGGAAACACAATAAAAATTCAAATGCATATAAAAGGTGCTGATTTCTTAAAAGCCAAAAGAACGGATAAAGAATTACAAAAAACTATATACAACCTATTTGGAGAAGAGTATGCTATTGACATTACTGAAAAATTATCAATAGAAGAAATAGATGACATCCGTGAAAAGATACAAAAAGAACAAGAACAAATAATAGCTAATATAGAAGAAAGCAAGCAGGCAGTAGAAACAAGCGAAGAAGTACCAGAATACAATGATGTAGACTATGCACCTCCAACTGATATGGACATTGATGGTAGTATATATCCTATGGAAGAACAAGAATATATTATAGGAAAACCTTCTAAGGCAAAAGATAAATACATTAAAATCAAAGATATAACAGCAAATGATGGAAGAGTTACATTAGAAGGAAGAATAGTTACATCTGAAGTAAGAGAAACAAAATCAGGAAAAGGGATGATAATCTTTGAATTATATGATGGTACTGGGACAATTACTTGTAAATCATTTGCCAAAGATTATGAAGAAGGAAAAGAAATTGCAGAAAAAATAAAAAAGGTACAAGCAATAAAAACTATTGGAAAAGCAGGATTAGATGCATATGCAGGGGATATTACAATAATGTCAAATAGTGTAATAGCAACAAATAGTGAAGTACCAGAATTACCAGCAGAAGAAGAACAAGCAGATACACCACAAATATTAGGAGCTACAACAAATATTACAGACCCTTTAGTAAAAGTAGGAGATTTAGGGGTAGATGATGGAAAAATAGCATTACAAGGTGAAGTCATTTATACAGAAGAAAAAACTTTAAAATCAGGGAAGACTTTATTTAGTTTTGATTTATATGATGGGACAAGTACAATTACATGTAAAGCTTTTTTAAACAAAGAAACAGCAAAAAAGACAATGAATCGAATTCAAAATGCAAAAGGAATAAAATTAGCTGGAACTGTTCAAATGGATAGTTTTTCAAATGAACTTACAGTAATGGCAAATACGATTATAGAAACAGATGGATTGAAAAAAGAAACAAGACAGGACAATAGCGAAGTAAAAAGAGTAGAATTACATATGCATACTCAAATGAGTCAAATGGATGCTATGACATCAGCGAAAGATTTGATTAAAAGAGCAATGAAATGGGGAATGAAATCTATTGCAATTACTGACCATGGAGTTGTACAAGCTTTTCCAGAGGCACATAAAATGTTAGGATATGATAATCCTGATATGAAAATTCTATATGGAGTAGAGGCATATTTAGCACCAGACAAAAATCCAATAGTAACAAATACAAAAGGTCAAGATATTGACACTACTTATTGTGTGCTTGATTTAGAAACAACAGGATTTTCCGCAGTTAGTGAAAGAATCACAGAAGTGGGAATTATGAAAATAAAAAATGGAGAAGTTATTGATGAATTTAGTTGTTTTGTAAATCCAGAAAAGCACATTCCACAAAGAGTAACAGAAGTTACTAATATAACAGATGATATGGTAAAAGATGCAGAAACAATTGAAAAAGTATTTCCAAAAATTTTGGAATTTGTAAAAGATTCAGTTTTAGTAGCACATAATGCACCATTTGATATAGGCTTTTTAAAGCAAAATGCAAAAAATTTAGGATATGAATTTGATTATACTTATTTAGACACATTAAGTTTAGCAAAAGACCTATTTCCTGATTATAAAAAATATAAACTAGGGAAGATAGCAGAAAATTTAGGAATAAAGGTAGAAGTAGCACATCGTGCTTTAGATGATGTAGATACTACTGTAAAAGTATTTAATGTAATGCTAAAAATGTTAAAAGAAAGAGGAGCTAAAAAACTAGATGATATTGACCAAGTAAGTATGACAGAAGAAGCAAAAAAAGAGGAATATAAAAAACTAAAAACATATCATGCAATAATTCTTGCTAAAAATTATATAGGATTACGAAATTTATATAGATTGGTATCACTTTCTCACTTAGATTATTTTTATCGTAAGCCTAGAATTTTGAAAAGTTTATATAAAAAATATTCAGAGGGGTTGATTTTAGGTAGTGCTTGTGAAGCAGGAGAATTATATCAGGCAATTGAATTAGGAAAAACAGATGAAGAGATAGAAGATATAGCTAACGATTATGACTATTTAGAAATTCAACCAATTGGTAATAATCAATTTTTAATTCGAAATGGTATTGTAAAAGATGAAGAAGCATTAAGAGATATTAATAGACAAATTGTTGCATTAGGTGAGAAATTAAATAAACCAGTAGTAGCAACTGGTGATGTACATTTTATGGACCCACAAGATGAAATATATAGACGTATTTTAGAGGCAGGGCAAGGATATGAGGATGCAGATAATCAAGCACCATTATATTTGAGAACAACAGAAGAAATGTTAGAAGAATTTAGCTATTTAGGAAAAGAAAAAGCCTATGAAGTGGTTGTTACAAATACTAATTTAATTGCTGATATGTGTGATCAAATTAGTCCAATTTCGCCAGAAAAATGTCCACCTCACATACCGGGATGTGAGCAAACAATAAAGGATATTGCTTATAAAAAGGCTCATGAATTATATGGAGATCCTTTACCAGACATTGTGCAAGAAAGATTAGATAAAGAATTAGATTCAATTATTAGAAA
This sequence comes from uncultured Clostridia bacterium, assembly GCA_947631385.1. Classification (GTDB taxonomy): domain Bacteria; phylum Bacillota; class Clostridia; order TANB77; family CAG-508; genus CAG-269. The sequence goes on from CANRLE010000002.1 coordinate 45,693, forward strand.
TGGCTTTTCGGTTATGTATATAATAGCACAAAAATTAGTATGGAAATCAAATGAAGATGGCTATATTGTAGGGTCAAGAGGCTCTGTAGGTTCTTCATTTGCAGCTAATATGACAGGAATTACAGAAGTAAATTCTTTACCGCCACATTATAGATGTCCTAATTGTAAATACTCTGATTTTACGGATTATGGCTATAAAAATGGATTTGATTTACCAGACAAAACATGTCCAAAATGCGGACAACCATTATCTAAAGATGGAATGGATATACCATTTGAAACATTTTTAGGATTCAATGGAGATAAAGAGCCAGATATTGATTTGAACTTCTCAGGAGAATATCAAGCAAAAGCACATAAATATACAGAAGTTATTTTTGGAAAAGGTACTACATTTAAAGCTGGCACAATTGGTACTGTGGCAGATAAGACGGCTTATGGATATGTAAAAAAATATTTTGAAGAAAGGCATATTCCAATTAATAGAGCTGAAACACAAAGGTTAGCAGCAGGATGTACAGGAATAAAAAGAACAACAGGTCAGCATCCGGGAGGAATAATAGTTGTACCAAAAGGAAGAGAAATTTATGAATTTTGTCCTGTACAACATCCAGCAGATGACCCAAACTCTGATATTGTAACTACACATTTTGATTATCATTCAATTGACCAAAATTTATTAAAACTTGATATTTTAGGGCATGATGATCCAACTATGATAAGGATGTTACAAGATATAACAGGAAAAGATCCAACAAAAGTACCTTTAGACGATAAGGAAACAATGTCTATTTTTAGTTCTACTAAAGCACTAGGTGTAACACCAGAGCAAATACATTCAGAAGTAGGAAGTTTTGGTGTACCAGAATTTGGAACTAAGTTTGTAAGAGGAATGTTAGTAGATACAAGACCAACTACATTTGATGAGTTAATTAGGATTTCAGGACTATCCCACGGTACTGATGTATGGTTAGGAAATGCACAGAGCTTGATAGAATCAGGAACAGTAACATTACAAGATGCTATTTGTTGTCGTGATGATATTATGATTTATTTAATAAAACAAGGACTACCATCAAATTCAGCTTTTAAGATTATGGAACAAGTTCGTAAAGGAAAAGCTTTGAAAGACCCAGAAAAGTGGGCAGAGTATACAGCTTTGATGAAAGAACACAATGTGCCAGATTGGTATATTAAATCTTGCGAAAAAATAAAATACATGTTCCCCAAAGCCCATGCAGCAGCGTATGTGACAAATGCTTTTCGTATTGCATGGTTTAAAGTTCATGAACCACTTGCTTATTATGCAGCATATTTTTCAATCAGAGCAGATGAATTTGATAGTGAATATATGATTTATGGAAAAGAAAAAGTAAAAAATAAAATGAAGGAAATTGATTTAGAAGGAAATTCCGCAACTGTAAAAGATAAAAATATGTATGCAATATTAGAATTAGTATTAGAAATGTATGAGAGAGGATACAACTTTTTGCCAATTGATTTATATAAATCTCATGCGACAAAATTTTTAGTAGAAGAAGATGGAATTAGGCCACCATTAAACAGTATACCGGGATTAGGAACTGTTGCGGCTCAAGGAATTGCTACTGCAAGGGAAGATGGAAAATTCATGTCAATTGACGATTTAAAAATACGTTCTAAAGTAGGTGTATCAGTAACAGATTTACTAAAAAAATTTGGTTGCCTAGACGGTATGAGCCAAAGCAACCAAATGAGCTTATTTGCTTAATTTTAATTATTTATATCGATAGAACACGAAATGAGTATTTTGTGTTCTATTAATATTGTAATCATAAATTGATTTTCCTTCAATTTCTAAAGGTATATCTAAAAAGATTGTACTTTTAAATTCTTCATCTAAATTATTTGTAATATAAATATCAAATGACAAACTGCAAGAAATGGAACTTAATGGAACATTGCATCTTTTTAAAAGTGAACCATCATAAGTAATTGGAGTAGATGTATCTGTTATTGTGTAATCAGTTTTTATATTTTGATTTATGTAGCTAAGTGTAATAGGATTTGCTAAATTGTTATATAAAGTAGGTGTATTTAAGTCAGCTTCATTTTCAGATGTAATTGTAAAATCAAAAGAATCAGCAATTTCATTTTGTTCTAGTAAATCACTTTTAGCAAATTGCTCTAGTCCTTTAAAATACATTTTAGGTTGTCCCATTTCTGGGGGTGAAGTAAATTTTAAATCGCGAATACTTACTTTTTTTAAAGTATTTTCAGCTGTTTTCTCCTCGGCAGATGAATGATTTATAAAAAGTGCAATATCAGTATATTGATACAAGTTTTCTATTGTAAAATTAGTGCGAGAACTACTTTTATTTTTAGCATCACAATTACTAAAAAAAACAACTTTATTAATCTCAAAAACAGTTTTATTATTTTTATTTGCAAATGATAAAACATCTTTTTCTAGACTAGTTTTTAATACATATTTTTGAAATAGTAAATAAGCAAGTATAAATACGATGAAAAATAGTATAAAAACAATTATAGTTAAAATTATTTTTTTCTTTTTCATAAATTCCTCCTTTGTGAACAATTATATAATATTATAAATTTATAATAAAATCAAGATAAGTAAACATTATTTTCCATCTTATATCAATTGACAAAAAAAATAAGAAAAGGTAAAATTATAATAGGTGATTATATGAGAGTAAAAATACAAATGAAAATCACGCTAAAAAAGATTATAACTTTTTTAGCCTTTATAATTAGTTTATTATATGTAGTTATTTTTTATAACTTCTATTTTGCAAGAAACGATGTATATGCAACTGAAGAAACTACAGCTAATATCAGTGAAACAGTGATTAGTCAGGCAAAAGAAGTGGATATAGAAAATATTATAGAACAAAATGTAGAACAAGGTAAAAAAGAAGAATACAGTGTAGAAGAAACAATTTTAGAATATTTAACAATATATCGAAATAATCCTAGTTTACCAAAAGGAACAATACAAGTAGTGCAAGAAGGTAGAGAAGGAAAACAAGAGATTACAACTAAAAAAACTTATAAGAATGAAGAATTAATTTCGGAAGAACAAATATCAAGTAAAATAACAAAAGGTTCAGTTAATAAGATTGTTGAAATAGGTACATCGAATTATACAAGTAGCTACAAAGTAAAAGTAGGAGATAAAATATATGTTACTTCAGACAGATTACCAGTTAGATTTGAATCAAATGAAAATTCTCAAAAAGTAGCGACATTAACTAAACAAAATGAATTAAAAGTATTAGAAATACAAGAAGAATGGTATAAAATATCATGTGAAGGTGTTATTGGATATGTTAAAGCAGAAGGAACTACATATATAAATAATAATGCTAAGCAAGAAATAAATGATACAACAGCAAAAAGTAAAACACAATTAACAGCAAATTTAGATTTTGGGATGGCATTAAATAAGCCAAGTGGACTTACATTAGAACAATTTAAGAAAATCTTATCAGACAGCAAAGATGTGAATAAAGTATTTGAAAACAATGCAGAATATTTTTATTACATAGAACAACAATATAATATAAATGGAGTTTTTGTAGCAGCAGTGGGTATTCATGAGAGTGCATGGGGAACTTCTAAAATTTCAAGGGACAAAAATAACTTATTTGGTTATGGAGCTTATGATTCTAATCCATATAATGGAGCCTATAGTTTTTCTAATTATTCAGAAAGTATTGATTTAATAGCAAGAGTATTTGTTAAATATTATATAAATCCAAAAGGGACAAGCATTTATGGTGGTGAACAAGCAGTAGGAACATATTATTATGGTTCAAATTTAAGTGCAATTAACACAAAGTATGCAACTGATAAAAACTGGGCAAATGGTGTTTATCAACATATGAAATATTTATACAATAAATTGTAAAAAATTCTTGATATTTTTTACAATTTATTGTATGATATAAGAGCAAGAATGAAGGAAGACTTAAGAAAGGGGCATAAAATATGAAAAAAGGGATTATAATCATTGCTGTAATCATGCTAATAATGGTAATATGTTTTGGGGCAAATAAAATTTATGCAGCAGATAAAGCAATTGATGAAGAAACAGAAAGTAAAATTGTAGAAATTAAAGAAAACATGGCTAGTTCATTAGAAGATTACAAAGCTAAGTATGGGTCTGACTCTTATGGAACAGTTGCATATATTTTGAATATAGTTAGAATTTATAGCATACCATTTTGTTTTTTGGGAATAGTAATTGGAGCTATATATCAATATGTAATTGGTATCAGAAAGTTAGATGTACTAGAAAAAGGAATGGCATTAATTGTGTCATTTGTAACAATTTTAATAATATGCCAGATTTTACCACTTGCATTTGCAGTGTTTGTAAAATTTGGGAGGGGGTAACAAATGAAAGTTTTATTTGCTGTAAGTAATGAGGAAATATCAGAGGCAATTGTAAAAAAATATCAAAAGGAGTACAAGCAGATTATTTCTTACAAAAATGTATATTACTTCAATGCAATATTAAAAGAATTACAAAAAGATAAATCTTATGATAGGATAGTAATAAGTGAAGATTTGGAAGCATTTACACATTCACAATATGATCAAATTGACAAATTTATTTTTGACAAATTAGATAGTATAAGTGATGAAGCTTCAAACACAAGAGGAAATGATATTCCTATTATCTTAATATGTTCAGATAGAAGAACAAAATCAGAAGATATGTTAGTAAAATTATTTGGCATAGGAGTTTATGATGCTATCATAGGAAATGATAGAAGTGTAGATGAAGTATGTCGATTAATTAATAGACCACGTGGAAAAAAAGAAGCGAAAGCCTATTATAAAATAGATACAGAGGAAGTAAAATATAAGTCAGAAAATGAAAATGATGTTAGTGAAATGGAAATTCAAAACATTGTTGCACACTATAAGAGATTAGGAAAAAATGAAGATAGATATATCGATAGCTTTAATAACATAGCTGCTCAATACAATGATACACAATTAAGAATAATCTCAAAATTTTTACCATTAAACGTGCGAGCTGTATTAGAAGAGAAATCACCAAAATATCAACAAGTGATGTCTTTTAATAATAGTGTTTCTGACAAATTGCGTAAAAATAAAAATGAGAAAGATGAAGAAGATGGTCCAAGTCAAGTATTATTAAAATCAAAAAATAGAGATACTATAATTACAAAACCAGTTGTAATACCATCTGCGGTAAATATGAGTGGAACAAGAAAATTAGCAAAACATAAGTCAAATATAGAACCAGAAGAAGAACCAGAAGTACAAATAACACCAGAAAACATAGAAGAAAATACACCTATAGTAGCAGCAGAACCAGTAAAAAAAGGAAGAGGAAGACCTAGAAAGAATCCTATCCCAGCTACTACAAGTGATGTTACACAGGTAAAAAGAGGAAGAGGAAGACCAAAAAAGAATATTGTTGTAGAGCCAGAAGAACCAGAGATAGAAAATGATGGTATGCTACCAGGAATAGATTTACAAGAAGAACCAGAAGAGAATTATTTACCCGGATGGGATGAGCCAGAACCAGAAGAAAATATGTTACCGGGAATTGACGAACAACCAGAACAAATAGTTCAGCAACCAGAGCCTCAATATGATGAACCAGAACCAATATTCCAGCAACCAGAGCCTCAATACGATGAACCAGAACCTGAATATGTTCCTGAACCACAGTTCCAGCAACCAGAACCTCAATATAAAACAGAAATAGCCTCAACAGATGAAATTGATTTATCAAGCTTATTAACACCAGACAAGAAAATAGTTACATTTGTAGGAACAAGTAAAAATGGAACATCATTTATAGTAAATAATATTGCAGAATTAATGTCATCAATTGGAATTAACACAGCAATATTAGATACAACACAAAACAGAAACTCTTATTATATTTATACTAAAAATGAGGAAGAACTAAGAGAAATTGCAACACATAGTATAGAGGGATTAGCAAAAGGAGAAGCAAAAGGAGTAAAAGTAAATCAAAATCTTACAGTATATACATCTTTACCAAATGAAAATGATTATATTTATCAAGTTGGACCAATTTTAGAAACATTAATAAAAAATTATTCTTTAATCTTGATAGACACAGACTTTGAGACACCAACTGACTACTTTAAAGAGTCACAAGAAACATATTTAGTACAAACTATGGACATTTTAACAATACAGCCACTAACAGCATTTTTGAAAGAATTAAAGATGAAAAATATCTTAGATGAAAGAAAGCTAAGAATAGTATTAAATAAAGTGGTAAAAATAAGAGGAATTAAAGATTCAACAATTATAGGAGGAATGGCATTTTACAATGACCCATCTATGTCATTTATGACAGAATTATTTGATAGGGATAGAATTAAATATGTAACAATACCTTTTGAGGAAGAAACTTATATTAAATATTTAGAAGGCATTATAAATTGTGAAATTTCATTGAAAGGATATTCAAAAATATTCATGCAAACATTAAAAGAATTAGGTAATATGATATATCCTATTATAACATCAACACCTAAGAACTATCAGCCACCATTGGCAAATAATAGACGGAGGAAATGGCTTTTCTTCAAGCATGAATAACACATTAGATAAAATGAAAAGAAGTTATTAAAACAGAAAGAGGAGGGAAAACAACGTGATTATAGCAGTTGTAGTAATTCTAGTGTTAATTGTAATGGGATTAGTTATATACAATGTAACCATTCACAAGAAAATACAGAAATTTAAAAATATGAATCAAAAAATTACTAATTTATATGTTGTACAAGATTTTATGAACGCAATAGGAGAAACATCAAGTGTTGAAGAAAAAATAAAGAAAATCAATGATATTATGATTGAAAGATATGAAATTAAATATTCAACAATAGTTGTATTTGATGGAGCAGAATATCAAGTAAAGGCATCAAATGTAGATCCAAAACATTGGAATGCACTAAAAGCTCTACAAAATGTAGATATGTTCAAAGACAGTATTCAATCTGCAACACCAAAATATGTAACAGTAAATAATGAAAATGAAAAACTTCCTTATCAAGAAATGGAATTTGGAAGAGCAAAATCAGCAATATTTTTCCCTCTTTATATTGACAATGTTTATATTGGTTATTGGATTATAGAAAGTGGAACACCACATGATTTTGATAATGTAGATACTACTGTACTAGAGGTAATAAAGGAAAATATAGTATCAGTACTAAAAACTGTAGTACATCAAAAAACATTAGAATCTATTGTAAGAAAAGACTTATTTACTGGATTATATTCAGAGGAATATTTGTATGGTGAAGGAAAGAAGACAATAGACCAATATACATTATCAACTATATGTATGTTTAAAATAATTAATCTTCAAGAAATAAATAAAAAATATTGTAGAGAATTAGGAAACAAAGTAGTTACTGAAGTTAGCAAATATATTAAAGATAATATTGTTCCAGACTATGTATTTGTACGTTATATGGGACCTAAATTTGTTATAGCATTTTCAGGAGTAGAAGCTAATGGTGTAGCAGACTTTCTAAATGAAATAAAAGAAAAAGTAGAAGCAATGGATATAGAACTAACAGAAGAAGAAAAGAAAGAACTAGAATTAGAAGTTAAATTGCAACCAAGCAAAAAAGGAACTAAAACTACTGAAACAAAAGAAGTTGCAAAACCAAAACTAAATTTTGTAATTTCGTCTTATTACAAAGGTACAGGCTTAGAAGAAGTTCTAAAGAAATTAGAGGAATACTTAGATTATGCAGATGCTAAAGAAAGTGATATAACTAACATATAGAGTAATACATAAAAAGGAGGATTTTAAAATATGGAATTTGATAAAACAATGCATTTTGAAGTGGAACGTGAAAAGAATATAAAAAGTAAAGAAATTTTGAAAGAAGTACATGAAGCATTGGTAGAAAAAGGATATAATCCAATAAATCAAATAGTAGGTTATATTTTATCCGGAGATCCAACTTATATTACAAGTCACAAAGATGCTAGAAACAAAATAAGAACAATAGAAAGAGACGAATTACTAGAAAAAATGGTAAGAAATTATATAGGATTAGATGAAGAATAATATGAGAATATTAGGAATTGATTATGGAGAAGCAAGAGTAGGAATAGCTATAACTGATGCTTTAAACTTAACGGCACAAGGTTTAGAGACGATTCAAAGAAATGGAACGGATAAAACGATTTTAAAAAGATTAGACGAAATAATGGAAAATTATGAAATAGAAACTATAGTAGTTGGTATGCCATTAAATATGAATGGAACGATTTCAGAAAGAGCTAAAATAACTCAAGAATTTATTCATAAACTAAAATGCAAATACAACAAAATAAAAATAGACACGATAGATGAAAGATTAACAACAGTGGAAGCACATAAAACGATGAATTTTTTAGAAATTAACAAGAATAAAAAGAAAAATATAGTAGATACTATATCTGCAGTCTATATTTTAGAAACATATTTAAATAAATTAAAAAATTCATTGCAAAATAATTTAAAATAGTTTATTATATTTAATATAATAAAAATGAAAGGAGAAAAATAATGGAAGAAAACTTTGAGGATGAAGAATTAGATAATATTGTAATACTAAATGATGAAGATGGAAATGAAGTAAAATTTGAATTTTTGGATTTAGTTGAATTAGATGATGAGGAATATGTAGTATTATTACCTGTTTCAGAAGAAGGAGAAGAAGAAGAAGGAGAGGTAGTAATATTAAAAGTAGAAGATACTGACGATGATGATGCAGAGGAAGAATCATATGTAAGTATTGAAGATGAAGAAGTTTTAAACAAAGTATTTGAAATATTTAAAGAAAAATTCAAAGATGATTTTGATTTCGTAGATTAATTAACAAAGAGTGGGATATTATTTAAAATCCCACTCTATAACATGTAATAAAATAGGAGGAAGAAACCAATGAAAAATCTATCAACATGGTTATTAGTCATGTTTATGGCAATGTTTTGGGTGCTTAGAATTATTATTGCAGTATTTCACGAACTTGGGGATGACTTTGCAGGTATTGCACCATTTAATCAAACTATGGAAATTATCTTATTATTTGTTGTATTATTATGTATGTTATTAATAGTAAAAAGAAAAGTAATAGGTGCTTTAATCTATCTATTAGCTTATGGAATGTATTTTGGAACTGACTTAATGACTGGAATTACAGCTTTAATGTCAGCTGAACCTAATATTAATATATCTACAGCAGGTACATATCTAGGTACATTTATTTCCTTGATAGGAGTTGCTCTTCCATTAGCCGTACTTTTTGATTTACTATTAGATAAAAATAGAAAGGCCAATCCGAAAGATAAAAAGACAGATTGGTTTTATAAGAATGAACAGTTCGATAGAAAGATGGATGATAGAGCCGATAAAAATAATTATAGAACATTATAAGGATTTGGGGACGGCCCCATAATCCTTATTTTTAAATAAAATGGGTTATCTAAGGGAGAAAGCAATGAAAGAAAAAGTATATGATTTCTTGAGAACTATCCCTAAAGGAAAAGTAGTAACTTATGGGCAAATAGCAGAATATTTAGGAAATAAACAACTTGCAAGAGTTGTTGGAAATATTCTTCATAATAATCCAGATGAATGTAAGTATCCTTGCTATAAAGTTGTAGATAGCAAAGGATATTTATCAAAACATTTTGCGTTTGGCGGAATAGAGAAACAAAAAGAAAAATTGGAAAGAGAAGGAATAGTTGTTAAAGATTATAAAGTTGATTTAGATAAGTATAGAATGTAATAAATTGTAAGGATGTGAAAAGATGGAAAATAGCAAAACAAATATTAACTGGTACCCAGGACATATGGCAAAAACTAAAAAGCAAATAGAAGAGGATTTAAAAATAGTAGACATTGTAATCGAATTACTAGACAGTAGAATACCAATATCGAGCCAAAATCCAAACATAGCAGATATAACAGCCAAAAAAAAGAAATTAATAGTATTAAATAAATGTGACTTAGCCGATGAAAAACAAAATCAATCATGGTTAAAACATTTTGAACAAAAAGGAATACCAGTAGCATTAGTAGATTCAAATTCTGGAAAAGGAATTGACCAATGCATAAGAAAAATAGAAGACATCATGAAAGAAGAACTAAAAATACAGGCAAATAAAGGAAGAATAGGAAGAAAAATAAGAGCGATGGTATTAGGGATACCAAATGTAGGAAAATCATCTTTTATCAATAGGATATCTAAAAGGACATCAGCAGATGTTGGCAATAAACCAGGTGTTACAAAGCAAAAGCAATGGATTAGAATAAATGATAAAATAGAATTATTAGATACACCAGGTGTATTATGGCCAAAATTTGAAAGTGAAGAAGTTGCATTAAATTTAGCTATGACAGGAACTATTAAAGAAGATATTTTAGATAAGGTAGATATTGCATACTATTTAACAAAATTTTTAATAGAAAATGAATTAGAAAAATTATGTGAAAGATACAAAATATCAAAAGAAGTTATTGAAGAAAAAGAAAATGCATATGAAGTAATGTTAGAAATAGGAAAGAAGAGAGGATGCATCATTTCAGGAGGAAATATTGATGAAGAAAAAACAGCGAGAATAATATTAGATGAATTCAAAAATGGTAAAATAGGAAGAATTACAATTGAAAGGATATAATATGGAAGAAATAATAGAACTCAATCGACCAGAAGATGAAATTAATTTACTTTCACCATTAACATGGGCATATATAGGTGATTGTGTATATGAACTATATATTAGAACAAATTTAGTAAATAAAACAAATTTAAAGCCACATAAATTACATATAGAAACAATTAAGTATGTAAAAGCCAAAAATCAAGCAAAATTACTAGAAAAAATACAAGATAAATTGACAGAGGAAGAGAAAAACATAGTAAGACGTGGTAGAAATGCGGAAAATCATCATTTACCTAAAAATGCAAATGTACAGGAATATATGCATGCAACTGCTTTTGAAGCATTAATAGGTTACTTATATTTGACAAAAAAACATAGTAGATTAAAGGAAATTCTGGATTTCTTAAGCAACAACACTTGACAAAACAAGAAAAAAATTGTATAATTTTACAAGCTATACCTATATCTAAAAGCAAGGAGGGAATTATAATGGCACAACCAAAAAGAAGATGGTCAAAAGCAAGGACACATTCAAAAAGATCAACATGGAAAAAAGAAAATCCAACATTTTCAAGTTGTCCACATTGTCACGAACCAATAATGCCACATAGAGTATGCAAAAACTGTGGTTACTATGATGGAAAAGAGGTCGTAGCAAAAAAAGAAACTGAAAATGCATAAGGAAAATAAATAGCGCTTATATTACAGAATATAGGCGTTTTTTAAGAAGGTGTAATAAATGGAGAAATTTTTAAAAAAATCAAGTTGGACAGACATTATCATATCATTTTTATTTGTATTATTTGGAATAATGTTAATAGCAAGACCAGGATCTATAATGTCAATTATTTCTATTTTATTAGGAGCAATATGTATTATAATTGGAATATTAAAAGGAGTTGACTATTTTGCATCTGGTAAAACAGACAATTATTTATTAGCAGTTAGTATTGTAGCTATAATAGCAGGAATTATAATTATGTTCTGTGCAAACATTATACTTTCTGTTTTTCGAATATTAATTGCAATTTGGATTATTTATAGTGGAATAATAAATTTACAAACTGCACTAATATGGAAAGATTATAAATCAAAATTATGGTTAACAACATTATTATTAGCAATTGCAATGATATTAGCAGGAGTATATGTTTTAGTTAACAATGGAGCTATGTTGCAAATTGTAGGAGGAATTATAGTTGCTTATGGTGTTGTTGATATTTTAGAAAGATTAATTTTTATTAAGAAAATCGAAAATTATCTAGATTAAAATATATTGTTAAAAAGGCTTATGAAAAATAAGTCTTTTTTTGTGTCAATTTATACTAAAAGCTCATATTATGTTAGTAAAAGGAGGAAATAAAATGTTTAGAAGAAAATGTTATTGTATGAACAATAGTTATAATGACGATTCATGTGAATTACAAAATGACATTATGGAGAATCAATGTAAAAATGTAGCTTCTTATGAAAACTATACAGATAGTTGTGACTGTGGATTTGATGAAGAATATGATGTATTTCCAGAAAATCCAATGTTAGCACAAAGTTATGTTCCTTATCAATATATGGATAAGACTTTTAAACCATCTGTAGGCTTAAAGATGGGTACTATTTTTCCAGAATTAGTTAGTCCTTATGTACCATGTCAATCTATGGAAGAAATGCAGTATCTTAAAAATACAAATGAGATAGGAAAGGGGTGTAATAAATGTCGTTAGAAGAAAATAGAAATTGTGGTTGTGGATGTGACAATAACTCAGATGAATTAGATATGACTTCAAATAATAATGGATGTGGTTGTGAAGTAGAAAGAACTGTTGATTGCGAACAAAGAAGAGAAATGATGAACCAAATTCGTTCTTATGAATTCGGTATTATCGAATTAGGATTATATTTAGATACTCATCCAGAAGATCAAAGGGCACTTTGTTTACACAGAAAGTATTGTAAAGAAGTGAAAGAACTAAAAGATAAATACCAAAAAGTATATGGACCTCTTACCATTAATTACCCTTGCAATAAGTGGAGATGGTTGGAAGAACCATGGCCTTGGGAAAGGGGGAATTATTAATG
>CANRLE010000003.1 GCA_947631385.1 uncultured Clostridia bacterium
TCTACTTCATATGTTTGTGATTTACTATATCCTGTTTGCTCCGTTGTTACTGTTACTGGTTCTGAACTTGGATTTTGATAATTTACATAGTCCCCTACTTGTATATCTCCATCTTTAAATGCTTCTACTATTGTTTTTATATCTTCTATACTTATAGTTTTACTTCCTATTGTTACTTCTTCTCCGTCTGTTAATTTTTCAAATTCTTCGTCTGTTATTAGTTTTTGTTCTTTTAAGTCTTTTAGCAACTCCTCTTTACTTTTACTTGCTGAAGTTCCTGATAGTTTACCTGATTCTTTTTCGATTTTCCACAATTGTATAGTTTCATCTACATTTGCTCCTCTTGTTTCTTCTTTTGCTTTGTTTGCTTGTGTTAGTATCCCATTTTCACCTGTTAGTGTTGCTATACTCACTGCTGCTAGTATTAGCAATACAATTATTGTTATAACTAGTGCAATTAGTGTTATTCCTTTGTTTTTCTTCATTTTTAATTCCTCACTTTCTTTTGTTATTTAATTTTATGTAATGTTTATTATACATATTTACTATATTTATACCACAACTAATTTCATTGTTGCAATAGTTTTTGATAAAAAAATAAAATCGCCTTGAATTTATTTCTAAATTCAAAACAATTTTACTCAAATATTCTCGACAGTTTTGTTTTATTTCTATTTCTGGTATTGGTACATTATATTGTTCATATTCCTTTTTTATCTTTTCAAAACTTCTTCCCCAAGATTCTATATATCCTGCCTTAAAAAATGTTTGTGCAATTAATGGATTATATGGTTTCGAATAATGCTTTTCAAATAAATTTTGTGAAGCTAATTCTTCTGAAAACTTTCCATCATTCCATACATAAATTTTATCATCATAAATACTTATATTCCTTCATAATGTATAAGTGCTTTTATGTATTTAAGATATATTAAATCAATTACCTTATCTATTTGTAAGATTAAAGCTCATTGTATTTCATCTTGATATCTTAAATCAGCATTGTTCTCTTCAAAAAAACTAATTTTTATATATTACCCATAATCTTAATGTAAAAATTTAATAATAAAGAAAAAGAGAAAAATTATAGACAAATTATTCTATTCGGCCTTCTTTAATATTTCCACACTCAAATGATGACATTTTAGGTCCTTCCCCTGTCCATTCTTTTTCTGTTCCACTTATAATTTTGATATCTTCTAGTGTTATTTCATGTCTTAAAGAAACTATTGGGCGAACTGCATATTCATAAGTACACCAGTGGCTATGAGAAAAGAGCAAGCTTAATTCGCCACTGATAGCAACCCCTTTGTGAACCGTGCCAAGACCAAATCGAGCACCTCCTGCATCGATAGTCACGCCAGGAGAAGCTAGCCAGTATGCTTTTACATAATTTTTTTCTTCTGTTGTATCATCAAATATCATTTTTGTTATGGTTTCATTATTTTCTGGTTTTCCTATTTGATATGCACTTCCTTGTACTTCATCATTTGCATTCTTTTTTGTTAGTTTTTCTTTATATTCCATATTTTCTGGATATTTTTCTAATAAGTAATTTTCTGCTGCATAATTTCCTTTTTTATATGTATAACTTTGTTTAAAAGTGCTTGCATAATTTTTATATGGCTCTCCATCTTTATATGCTTTATCTTCTTCTTTATTTATTGTTATTCCGCAGTGCTCTTGTTACATCTTCTATTTTCATACTTCTGGCTTCTTGTGCTAAATCATTTTTATATATTCCACATATTTCATCTAATATATCTTTACCATTATACCAGCCTTCTGCTCCTCCTAATGCTAAATATGGATTTTCTGTTTCTATGTTTTCTTCTTTGCTTCTTTTTAATGGACTTCCACTTATTAATAATAAGTTATCTCCTTCTTCATCTAATCCTAATACTCTCCATGTTGTGTTATCATCTACTTCATATGTTTGTGATTTACTATATCCTGTTTGTTCTGGTTTTACTGTTACTGGTTCTGAACTTGGATTTTTGTAATTTACATAGTCTCCTATTTGTATATCTCCATCTCTAAATGCTTCTACTATTGTTTTTACCTCTTCTATACTTATAGTTTTGCTTCCTATTGTTACTTCTTCTCCGTTTGTTAATTTTTCAAATTCTTCGCTTGTTATTAATTTTTGTTCTTTTAATTCTTTTAGTAATTCATCTTTGCTTTTACTTGCTGAGGTTTCTGTTAGTTTACCTGACTCTTTTTCTATTTTCCACAATTGTATAGTTTCATCTACGTTTGCTCCTCTTGTTTCTTCTTTTGCTTTATTTGCTTGTGTTAGTATCCCGTTTTCACCTGTTAGTGTTGCTATACTCACTGCTGCTAGTATTAGCAATACAATTATTGTGATAACCAATGCAATTAGTGTTATTCCTTTGTTTCTTTTCATCTTAATTCCTCTCTTTCATTTGTTATTATGTAATTTTATTTATACATATTTATTATATTTATACCATAATTAGTTTCATTGTTGCAATAGTTTTTGATAAAAAAATAAAATTGCCTTAAATTTAATTTCTTAAACTCAAAGCAAAATTCTTATTTATTTTCTATAATAACTACCATTTATGAGACATCTATATTTTTTAATTTATTAGAAATATAGTTACATATTTCTTCAAATTCTTTCATTTTCATAATTAAAATATCATTATTATTCATAGTAATAACCTTTTTTCCATTTTGGTTTACTGCTGTTTTTAAGTCTTGTATATTTGTTACTTGTATCACATTAATACACCTCTCTTTCTATACTATTTATAGTATAGTATAAATTTTACTATTTTTTAATACTTTTCGTTAATTTTCTAAAATTATTATTTGTAAATAATTTCATTTTTACTTCTCATTTAATTGTATTCATTATACCAGCCCAATATAATGTATCTTCTATTAAATCACTTTTTCCTTTTTTAATTCTTTACTATAATTTTTATTTTATAGCAAAAAAATTAAAAATAAAAAATTTATTGAAAAAATAATAAGTTATATGGTACAATATATAAAAAATGGGAGAAAGTGATAATATGATAGATGAGAAAACAAAAAAAATATTATTAGCAATTATAAAACATTGTAATATAATAGAAGATACAAAAAAACACTTTGGTAATAATTATCATAATTTTGAAGAAAATAGCATATATCAAAATGCAATTCTTACACCAGTTACGCAAATAGGAGAGTTAGTAAAGAGATTATCAAATGAATTTAAACAAAGATATAAAGAAATACCTTGGAGAAATATTGCTGGAATGAGAGATATCGTAGTACATAATTATGAAACAATTGATAAATTAATATTATGGAATGTAGCAGATAAAGAAACATTAAAAATAAAAGAATTTTGCATAAAAATTTTAAATGAGAGGTAATTTGTATGTCTGAATTAGAAAAGATAAGTGAAAAAATAAAACCAGTAGCTAAGAAATATAAGCTTATGTATGTATGGGTTTTTGGTTCTTATGTAAAAAATAAGCAAAAGAAAAATAGTGACATAGATATAATAGTTAGAACTGAAGATGTAGCAGATGGATTTAAAATTGTAGAAGTAAAATTTGCTTTAGAAGAAGCATTACAAAAGGAAGTAGATATTGTAACAACAGGTAGTATAAAAGGGTCTTTATTGGAAGATGAAGAATTAGAGGAAATACTTGTATATAGTTCAGAAAAAAATCAAATATAAATTGTTAAAATATATAGACAAAAATAATTTGTATATTGCTAGCATATTACTTAATAATTTACATAAATTTTATCATCATACTAAATATTGGCTATTAATAAAACAAGTGCTGGATAATTCCAACACTTAATTTAATTTCCATCTGTTCCGATTAGTCCTTCTTCAACATGACCAGTCTCTAATGCAGACATGTTATGTATTATACCTGTCCATTCTTCTTCGGTTTTATTTACTACTTTAATATCATCTATTGTGACTTCAGATTCGAGAGAAACCACGGGGCGCACAGCAAGTTCAAAGACACGCCAATTACCATAAGAATCAAACAAAGCATCTCCGCCACCGTCCGCATAACCGTAACGAACTGCACCTGGACCAAAGCCTATAGTATCAGGATAAATGTATATGCCAGTAGAGCCTAACCAATATGCTTTTATATAATTGTTTTTTGCTGTAGTTCCATCAAAGATTATTTCCGTTATAATTTTACCGTCTTCTGGATTACTTATCGAATATGCAGTTCCTTTTACTTCATCATTTGCACTCTTTTGGGTTAGTTTTTCTTTATATTCCATATTTTCTGGATATTTTTTTAATAGGTAATTCTCTGGTGCATAATTTCCTTCTTTATATGTATAACTTTTTTGAAAATAGCTTTCATAATCTTCATATGGTTGTCCATCTTTATATGCTTTGTCTTCTTCTTTATTTATTGTTATTCCGTAATGCTCTTGTTACATCTTCTATGGTCATACTTCTGGCTTCTTGTGCTAAATTATTTTTGTATATTCCACATATTGTATTTAATGTTCCTTCACAATTATACCAACCTTCTGCTCCTCCTAATGCTAAATATGGATCTTCTGTTGTTACATTATTTTCTTTACTTCTTTTTATTGGACTTCCACTTATTAATAATAAATTATCTCCTTCTTCATCTAACCCAAATACTCTCCATTTTGTGTTATCATCTACTTCATATGTTTGTGATTTACTATATCCTGTTTGTTCCGTTGTTACTGTTACTGGTGCTGAACTTGGATTTTGGTAATTTACATAGTCTCCTACTTGTATATCTCCAGCTTTAAATGCTTCTACTATTGTTTTTACATCTTCTATAATTATAGTTTTGCTTCCAATTGTTATTTCTTCTCCATTTGTTAGTTTTTCAAATTCTTTGTCTGTTATTAATTTTTGTTCTTTTAATTCTTTTAGCAATTCATCTTTGCTTTTACTTGCTGAAGTTCCTGTTACCTTACCTGATTCTTTTTCGATTTTCCACAATTGTATAGTTTCATCTACATTTGCTCCTCTTGTTTCTTCTTTTGCTTTGTTTGCTTGCGACAGTATTCCATTTTCTCCTGTTAGTGTTGCTATTGATACTGCTGCTAAAATTAATAATACTATGATAGTTATTACTAGTGCAATTAGTGTTATTCCCTTGTTTTTCCTCATTTTTTCATTCCTCCTATTTCTTTTGTTATTATGTAATGTTTATTATACATATTTACTATATTTATACCACAATTGATTTGATTTTTGCAATAGCTTAATAAAAAAATATACAGAAAATAGTTGTAAATTTTATTATACTAAATATTGGCTATAAATAAAACAAGTGCTGGATAATTCCAACACTCAATAGCTCAATTTTATTTGAGAATAATTGCTCAATTTAATATATGAGAATTTTTGTTAACTTTTGCTTGATAGTTACAAATATTTAATTTTTCTCTCCTTCGATTTGTCCTTCTTCAACATAACCAGACTCTAATGGTGACATGCTTGGTCCGTTACCTGTCCATTCTTCTTCTGTCCCACTAATCACTTTGATATCTCCTACTGTGACTTCAGATTTTAGAGAAACTACGGGGCGCACAGCAAACCCAAAGGCAACCCAGTAGCCATCAGAACGGAACAAGGCGCCGTGACCACTGCCAGCATCGCCGTCAAAGACTGCACCAGGGCCAGAGTAAGCATAGCTGGAAGCGAAGTTCACTCCAGGAGAAGCCAGCCAGTACGCTTTTACATAATTATCTTCTGCTACTGTACCATCAAATATCAATTGTGTTATAGTTTCATTATTTTCTGGTTGTCCTATTATATATGCATTTCCTTCTACTGTATAATTTGCATTTTTCTTTGTTAATTTTTCTTTATATTCCACATTTTCTGGATATTTTTCTAATAAGTAGTTTTCTGGTGGATAATCCCCGTCTTTATATGTATAACTCTGTTTAAAAGAGCTTTGATAATTGTCATATACTTGCCCATCTTTATATGCTTTGTCTTCTTCTTTATTTATTGTTATTCCGCAGTGCTCTTGTTACATCTTCTATTTTCATACTTCTTGCTTCTTGTGCTAAGTTATTTTTGTATATTCCACATATTGTATTTAATGTTTCTTTACAATTATACCAACTTTCTGCTCCCCCTAATGCTAAATATGGATCTTCTGTTGGTGCATCATTTTCTTTGCTTCTTTTTAATGGACTTCCACTTATTAATAATAAGTTATCTTCTCCTTCATCTAATCCTAATACTCTCCATGTTGTACTGCTGTCTACTTCATATGTTTGTGATTTACTATATCCTGTTTGCTCCGTTGTTACTGTTACTGGTTCTGAACTTGGATTTTGGTAATTTACATAGTCTCCTACTTGTATATCTCCATCTTTAAATGCTTCTACTATTGTTTTTACATCTTCTATACTTATAGTTTTGCTTCCAATTGTTATTTCTTCTCCATTTGTTAGTTTTTCAAATTCTTTGTCTGTTATTAATTTTTGTTCTTTTAATTCTTTTAGCAATTCATCTTTGCTTTTACTTGCTGAAGTTCCTGTTACCTTACCTGATTCTTTTTCGATTTTCCACAATTGTATAGTTTCATCTACATTTGCTCCTCTTGTTTCTTCTTTTGCTTTGTTTGCTTGCGACAGTATTCCATTTTCTCCTGTTAGTGTTGCTATTGATACTGCTGCTAAAATTAATAATACTATGATAGTTATTACTAGTGCAATTAGTGTTATTCCCTTGTTTTTTCTCATTTTTTCATTCCTCCTATTTCTTTTGTTATTATGTAATGTTTATTATACATATTTACTATATTTATAACACAACTAATTTGATTTTTGCAATAGCTTAATAAAAAAATATACAGAAAATAGTTTTAAATTTTATTATACTAAATATTGCTATAAATAAAATAAGTGCTGGATAATTCCAACACTCAATTTAATTTCCATCTGCTCCGATTTGTCCTTCTTCAACTTTTCCTTCTTCTATTGAAGACCTGCTTGTTCCGCTTCCTGTCCATTCCTCTTCTGTTTCACTTATTACTTTGATATCTTCGGCTGTGACTTCAGATTCTAGAGAAACTACGGGGCGCACAGCAAACGCAAGGGCATACCATTGGCCAGAAGAAACAAACAAGCCGAGGACGCCACTGAAAGTCACTCCCTCCGATGACAGCACCAGGGCCAAAGTAAGCAAGACCAGAATTGAAACCCACTCTAGGAGAAGCCAGCCAGTATGATTTTACATAATTATTTTCTTCTGCTGTACCATCAAATATCATTTTTGTTATAGTTTCATCATTTTCTGGTTTTCCTATCATATATGCACTTCCTTGTATTGAATTACCTTCACTCTTTTTTGCTAAACTACTATATTTACTATTTCCTGAATATTTTTTTAATAAGTAATTTTCTGGTGCATAATCTTCGTTTTTATATGTATAGCTCTGTTTAAAAAAGCTTTGATACATTTCATATGGTTGTCCATCTTTATATGCTTTGTCTTCTTCTTTATTTATTGTTATTCCGTAATGCTCTTGTTACATCTTCTATTTTCATACTTCTTGCTTCTTGTGCTAAATCATTTTTATATATTCCACATATTGTATTTAATGTTTCTTCACAATTATACCAACCTTCTGCTCCTCCTAATGCTAAATATGGATCTTCTGTTGGTGCATTATTTTCTTTGCTTCTTTTTATTGGACTTCCACTTATTAATAGTAAATTATCTCCTTCTTCATCTAATCCTAATACTCTCCATGTTGTGTTTCTGTCTACTTCATATGTTTGTGATTTACTATATCCTGTTTGTTCTGTTGCTACTGTTACTGGTTCTGAACTTGGATTTTGATAATTTACATAGTCTCCTACTTGTATATCTCCATCTCTAAATGCTTCTACTATTGTTTTTATATCTTCTATACTTATAGTTTTACTTCCTATTGTTACTTCTTCTCCGTTTGTTAGTTTTTCAAATTCTTCGTCTGTTATTAACTTTTGTTCTTTTAATTCCTTTAATAATTCATCTTTGCTTTTACTTGATGAGGTTCCTGATAGTTTACCTGATTCTTTTTCCATTTTCCATAACCTAATAGTTTCATCTACGTTTGCTCCTCTTGTTTCTTCTTTTGCTTTGTTTGCTTGTGTTAGTATCCCGTTTTCACCTGTTAATGTTGCTATACTCACTGCTGCTAGTATTAATAATACTATGATAGTTATTACTAATGCTATTAATGTTATTCCTTCAACTTCTTTCATCAAAAAATTCCTCCTTATCATTTGCTTATAATTTTATTTTATCAATGTGCATGAATTATGTCAAGATGTGATACGAGGTTATTTCATATTTTTTATAGATACTATCATTTGACAAAAACTATTAAAGAACAGATTATACTCTGTTCCTTTGTATTGCTTTTTCGAATCTTTTTGCTATTCTTTCTTTGCCTAAAATTTGCATAATTTCGTACATATCTGGAGTATTAGTTCTTCCTGTCAACGCTACTCTTAAAACTGTACTTACATCTCCTACATGTGCTTCATATTTTCCAGGATTTTCTTTAAATTCTTTTACTTCTTTAGCATATCCCATTTCTCCTGCTAATTCTTTAATACTGTCAAACCATTGTTGTTTGTCATGTGAATCATCATAATATTTTTCAAGATATAAAGTTAAGATTTTTTCGATGTCTTCTTTATTATTGATTACTTGATAAGGATATTCCTGTTCTTTTTCATTGAATTTTTCATCATACATATATTCAATATTTTCTTTTACATCTGACCATTTTGAAATATCTTTTCTAGGCTTTTTGTTGCCTCTTTCAATTCCAAATACTTTTAAAGCATATTCTTTATTTTCTAACATTTTTGCTAGTTCTTCATCATATTTTTTAGCCCAAGTAAAAGCATTGTCATATACCTCTTCTGCTGTCATTCTAGAAATGACTGTTTTTCCTACATCTAATAGTTTTACCATGTCAAATAAGGCACCACTTACACTCATCTTGTTTAGTTGAAGTTCAAATTCATCCATAGATTTTTCTGGATTTGCTCTTCTCCAATTTTCAAAATTTGAATTTGCTATGTTTAACAAGTATTCTTTGACTGCTTCTTTTGGAATTCCCTCTTGTTCATAGTAGCTTACAGCTGCTTCTGGATCTTTTCTTTTGCTTAATTTACGCTTATTTCCATCATCGTTTTTCATTATTGGCGCAATATGTGCATATTTAGGTGTTTTAAATCCTAATTCATGGAATAATTGTAAATGTAATGGAACAGAAGATAGCCATTCGTCTCCACGTATAACATGTGTTGTTCTCATAAGATGGTCATCAACTGCATGTGCAAAATGATATGTAGGCAATCCATCTGCTTTGATAATTACAATGTCTTGATCATTTTCGGGAAAATCAACGTTTCCTTTGATTACATCATGATGCTTGATTTTTCTGTCTTCTCTTCCCGGAGATTTAAAACGAATAATATAGCTTTCTCCATTTTTTATTTTTTCTGCCATTTCTTCTACTGTATTATTTCTGCATTTAGCCCATACTCCATAATATCCTGGTCTAATTTTGGCTGCTTCTTGTTTTGCTCTTATTTGCTCAATTTCTTCTGGACTACAAAAACATGGGTATGCTTTTCCTTGTTCAATTAGGTATTTTGCATATGCTTGATAAATTTCTTTTCTCATTGATTGTTTGTATGGTCCGTAATTGCCTTTTCCTTCTGTTTCAGATACCATTCCTTCATCTGGTTCAAATCCAAAATTGTTTAGAGAAGTAACAATTTCTGTTGTCCCATTTTCTACTTCTCTTTTTTGGTCTGTGTCTTCTATTCTTACAAAAAATACTCCTCCTGTTTGAGCGGCTAATTTTTTGGCTATTAATCCTTGATATAGTCCTCCTATATGAATAAATCCAGTTGGACTTGGCGCAATTCTAGTTACTATTGCTCCTTCTTTTAAATTTCTTTCTGGATATTTTTCTTCATAGTAGTAAATGTCTTTTGCATCTGGAAATATTAAATCTGCTAAATCTTTATAATCCATTTTCTTCCTCCTTTGGAATGATTTTATACTTCCATGATTATAGGTATAATCATTGGATTTCTCTTGGTTTTCATGAAAATATAATCTTTTAGGTTTTCTCTTGTTGTTGATTTTATTGTTGCCCAGTCTGTAATTCCTCTTTCTTCGCATTTTTTAATTTCATGTCTTACAACAGATTTTACATCATCCATTAAATTTTCGGATTCTCTTACATAAACAAATCCTCTTGATATTACATCTGGTCCTGCTACTACTTCTCCTGTTGATGAGTCCATTGTTAATACAATAACAATTAATCCATCTTGTGATAGGTGCTGTCTGTCTCTTAAGACTATACTTCCTACATCACCAACTCCTAACCCGTCTACTAATACTCTTCCACTTTGAACTGATGATGTTATTTCTGCTCCTTCTTCATTGATTTCTAGTACTCGACCATTTGACATCATGATGATATTTTTTTTGTCAATTCCCATGCTTTGGGCTGTTTCATTATGAGCCATTAGTTGTCTGTATTCACCATGTACTGGAATAAAGTATTTTGGTTTTGCTAAGGCAAGTATCAATTTTTGTTCTTCTTGGCATGCATGTCCTGAAACATGGATGGTTTCTAGAGAACTGTAAACAACTTCTGCTCCTATTTGCATTAAGTCATCAATAACTTTTGATACAAATTTTTCGTTGCCTGGTATTGGTGTTGCAGAAATAATTACTAAATCATTTGGTGTGATTTTTACTTTTCTGTGATCTCCTGCTGCCATTCTTGTTAATGCTGACATTGGTTCTCCTTGGCTTCCTGTTGTGATAATTACTAATTGCTCATCTGTATATTTATTAATCATGTCAATATCAATAAATAGGTTGTCTGGACATTCTATATAGCCAAGTTCTTTTGCTGTTTCAATCATGTTTATCATGCTTCTACCACATATAGCAATTTTTCGATTATATTTGACAGCACAATTTACTATTTGCTGTACTCTATGCACATTTGATGCAAATGTTGCTACTACAATTCTTTTGGTGCAATGTAAAAATAGTTTGTCAAATACTTCTCCAATAGAGCTTTCTGACATTGTGAATCCTTTTCTTTCTGCATTAGTGCTGTCTGACATTAAGGCTAGAATTCCTTGATTTCCTAATTCGGCAATTCTTCCAAAGTCCATTATTTTTCCATCTATTGGGGTGTAATCTATTTTAAAGTCCCCTGTGTGCAATATTGTGCCTGCTGGTGTTGTGATTGCTAACATAACAGAGTCTGGTATGCTGTGTGAACTTCTAATGAATTCTACTTTGAAGTTCTTTCCTAAGTTTATTGTCTGTCCTTGCACTACTTCGATTAGTTTTGTACTTCTTAGTAATTTGTGTTCTTCTAGTTTATTTTTTATAAGTCCTACTGTTAGTTTTGTAGCATAAATTGGTATGTTGATTTTCTTTAATAAATATGGCACACTTCCTATGTGGTCTTCATGACCATGTGTGATTATTAAACCTTTTATTTTATCAACATTTTTTTCTAAATATGTTGTGTCTGGTATAACTAAGTCAACTCCTAGCATGTCATCTTCTGGAAAAGATATTCCACAGTCTACAACTATTATTTCGTTTTCGTATTCAAATACTGTGATGTTTTTACCTACTTCGTGTAATCCTCCTAATGGGATTATTTTTAGTTTGCTGGCTTTAAATATGTTCGCATTTTGTGCCTTTTTTGTGGATACTGTATTTCTTTTATGATATGGTCTTGGTGTTCTGGTTGTCCTTTCTGTTTTTGTAAAATTTCTTTTTTGATTTCTTTCTGGTTTTTCTTCTGTCATAAAATCTCCTTCCTTTTTCTTTTTTAGATTTTATTCAAAATGTCTTAGAACGGCGAAAAAATTAGTTTTTTGATACAAAACTAATCCAATCATTTTTATTATTTACATTATTTTTCCTGTTAATACATTTTGCGGTTTTTAATAAAATCTCATTTTCACTATTTTGTATTATACTATATTTTTCCAAAAAAGTCAAATTCCACATTGCAGGTCTTTCCTGAATGTGGAATTTTTATTAATGGTTTTCTCCTCTACCTTCTGGAAGTGCATCTGAGTAATCTAACACAATTCTTATTCTTGTTATTGCTTTAATTGCTTTTACAAGTTTACTATTTTTAATTCTTTCCCATAAGCTTGGTTTTGTTTCAAATGTTGTTTGTTGTTCATATTGTTGTTGTTCTTCTTCTACAGGTGCTACTGGTGCAACTGGTTCTGCTTGTTCTACAGTATTTGCTACTGGTTGTTCTACTATTTCTTCAACTGGTGCTGGAATTGATTTTAATGCATCTGCTATTTCAATTCCTATGTAACTTAAAGCTTTTGACCTGTCTTCTATTCTTTCCATGTCGATTTCTATATGTAGATTTGATTCTAAATTATTTATTCTTGCATTTAATAGTTTTAATGCATCTTGATAGTCTTGTGTTTCTTCTCCTTGTGAATCTCCTACAATGTTTAATGTTTCTATAATATCTTCAGAGAATACGTTTTCTGCATTTTTTACTTGTTCTTTCCAGTCTTCTTCATCGTTTTCTATGGCTTCTAATACATCTCTTAATTGTCCTGCGGCTGCTATGTTTTGCTCTCTTTGTCTAATTAGTTCTTCTATTCTTTTTGTGTTTTCTTCAAATTGGTTTGTGGCAAATTCAACTAGCCCATAAGCTGCTTTGTATACACTTGCTGGGAAGTTTTTCTTTTTAGGATATTCGATTAAATACATTTTTATAGATTCAATTAAATCTTTAAAGTAAGAGTCATCTTCTAATTGTACAATTTGTTTCTTGCTTTTTGGATTAATTAGTTTTTGTATTTTATCTATATTTGATAATATTTTTTCCTCTGTGATAACCATTCTCACATTTACTATGCCTGATTTTGACATTGTAATGTACCTCCTTTTATCTTACGCATGATAGCCTTTTGACTTTTTCACTTATCATTATACACGAACTGACAAGAAACTACAAGTAGTTTTATTAATTTTTTTTTTATTTTTTTATTACAGAAATATTACAAAAATGTTACATTTATTTTCGCTATGCCGTAAGACTTTTTAGTTTAGTACTGTTTTGATTTCTTCAAATCTTTTTATTTTTTGTGTTGTTGTTTTTATTAGCTCATCTCCTGTTAAAATCATTTCTCTAATGTATTTATATGCTGGCATAGTTTTATTTACTTTTTTTACTTCCTGCCAAATTAACTCTCTTATTTTTTCTTCATCTGTTGTTCCATATATTGCTTCCGCTAGTTCTTTATCATACACAATTTTACAACATATTTTGTAGTCTCCATCTTCTTCTGGTTTTCCATAAACAAAACTTTCTTTTACGCCTTCTATTTTATTTAATAATGCCTCCAATTCTTCTGGATAAATATTTTTTCCATTTTTTAATACTATTACAAATTTTTTTCTTCCTGATATGAAAATATATCCGTCTTTATCTATTTTTGCTAAGTCACCTGTATGAAACCAACCATCTGCATCTATTGCTTCTTTAGTTGTTTCCTCATTTTGATAATATCCTAACATTATTGATGGACCTTTTACTATTAGTTCTCCAATTCCTTCTTCATTTGGTTCTGCTATTTTTACATCT
Organism: uncultured Clostridia bacterium; assembly: GCA_947631385.1. Classification (GTDB taxonomy): domain Bacteria; phylum Bacillota; class Clostridia; order TANB77; family CAG-508; genus CAG-269. The sequence goes on from CANRLE010000003.1 coordinate 13,689, forward strand.
AAACTTGGAAATGCCTTTCCGATTGAACCTAGTCTTCGATATTTGTCATCTTCTGATGCGACTACTGGTGAGGTTTCTGTTAGTCCATATCCTTGATACATTGTAAATCCTAATTCATTAAATCCTTTTTCTGCTTCTGGATCTAATGCTGCTCCTCCAGCTACTAATAATCTTAGTTTTCCTCCTAAGTTTTCATGTACTTCTTTAAAAATTTTCCTTCTTATATCAATTTTAAATTTTAATAAAAATTGACTGATTTTTATTCCTTTTTTTGCAGTTTCTAATTTGCCTTTTTTCTCTATTCCTTTCATTATTTTTTTATACATGGATTCAAAAAGTATTGGAACAGAAATCATAGCTGTAATTTGAAATTCTTTTACATTGTCTGCTATATGCCTGATTCCTTCGCAAAATGCTATGCAAGAACCTTTTGAAATTGGATATAAAAACCCTACTGTGCATTCAAATGTATGATGTAATGGTAAAAATGATAGGAATGTATCATTTTCGTCTATGATTATTGTAGATGCTATGTCAAATAAGTTACTGCATATGTTTTTATTTGATAGCATAACTGCTTTTGACATGGCTGTAGTTCCTGATGTAAATAGCATTGTTCCCATTGCTTCATTGTCAATTTTACTATCTAAGAATTCTTTGTTTCCTTCTAGCATTAATTGTTTTCCTTGTTTTATTATTTCTGCTTGTGAATATATTCCATTTTCTTTTTTTTCTAGGTCCATAGAGATAAAATATTTTACATTGGTATTTTTTTTCTCTTTTATATCTTCCATTATAGCATCATATTTTTTAGAATAAAATATTGCTTCTACTTCAGAACGGATTATTAAGTTTTCTATTTCATTGTCTGGTAATGCTTTGTCTAGTGGTACTACAACTCCTGTTCCTGCTATAACTGCTAAATATGCTACTCCCCATTCATAACGATTTTCTGAAATAACAGCAATTCTTTTTCCTTTTAAGTTCATATTTATAAGACCTGTTCCAAGGTAGTTTATTTCTTCTCTAAATTGTTTATGTGTTATAAATTTGAATTTTCCTTCTGTTTCAGTTTTGAATTTATATGCTGGTCTATCACCATACATTTCTCCAGTTTTTTCTAGCATTTCTTTTATGTTTTCATATTTAGGCATTTTGTGTATTGGTTTCCTCATTTTACTTTCAACCCCTCTATTATAGTGTTTTCAAATTCTTTAAATAATTTCATCGTTTCAATTGGTTCTTTACTTCTTGCTTTATAGACTAAGCTAGAACATATTAGTCCGTAGATTTCAGATGCTATTGCTTGTGCATTTCCTTGTTTGATTTGTTTTTGCTTCATTCCTTCTTCTACTATGTTTTCTATTTTATTTATGTATTCTAATATGTGTTTTTTGCATTTTTGGTTTCTTGCTTCGTTTCCCCAGAATTGGCTTAGTAATATTGTAATTAAATCTTCATATTTTACTACTATTTTGATTTGTATTAATACAATTGCTTTTATTTTGTCAATATAATTTGGAAATTTTGATGTTTTTATGTCTATACTATTTTGTAAAAGTTTTATTCCTTCTTCTACTAGAAAATTAAATATTTCTTCTTTACTTGAAAAATGGTAATATAACGTCCCTTTGGCTACTCCTACTGTTGCTGTTATATCTTCAACACTAGTTGCATCATATCCTTTTTCTGCAAATAGCTTCATTGATGTTTCAAATATTTTTCTCTTGGTTTTATTCATATTTTAACACCTTTCTCGTTTTCATTTTTTTCATTATATATTTTATTGTATTTTTTTGCAATAGTTTTTATGTTATTTGAACTGGTAGTTCAATTTTATGATTTTAGTGTCAATGTTGCATATTTACGTAAAATATGTTATAATTTTATCAATGCTTTAGCATTGCAGAAACAATAGACCCATGCACATTAAGGAGGACAGGCAGTATGAGAAATTACAAAAAAAATTATAGTTGTTCGTTTTGTGGCAAAAGTGGTGTCAAATTATGGCGCCCACCAATGGACGTAAGTCCACTTGCGTGTGCAAGTTGTTCGGAACAGTTGCAAGTTGTCCCAACACATGAGCTGGTTGTGGATTTATGCAAAGAACCGCGGTTAATTCCTGCGATTTTAGACGAAGATGATAACTTTGAGGATATCAACTTCGCCTCTGCGGAAGATATAGAACAATGGGCCTTCTTACCTACTAAGTAGTATGCATAGGTAAGCACGTAGCAAAATAAGGATTTGGGGGCCGTCCCCAAATCCTTATTTTGCTGTTATATATTCTTTTAATTTCTCAAATTTTGCATTTCCAATGCCGGTTTACATTTTTTATATCTTCAATGTTGTTGAATTTTCCGTTTTCTTTACGATAAGTAATAATTTTTTTTGCAGTTGAAGGACCAATTCCTGGTAATGTTTCTAATTGCTCTTGAGTTGCTGTATTTATATTGATTTTTGTGTTTTGATTTTTATTACTTATTATATTATTTTGCGTTGAAATCTCTTCTTGTTTTTCTTGTTTTGTTGGTATGTTAATTTTCATGCCATCTTCTAGCTTGTATGCTAGATTTATATCATCAAGACATGCATTTTCTTTTAGTCCTCCGTGCTTTGTCTACGGCATCTGCAATTCTGCTTCCTTCTTCCATTTCTATTATTCCTTCTTTATTTACTGCTCCTGATATATGTACCAGTATTTGTTCCTTTTTTTCTACTTTTATATTATTATCTACCTCTATTGTTTCTTGAGTATTTTCTTCTTTAGCATATACATAGTAGCATACGAATACACTTATAATTGTTATGATAATTCCTATTATTATTTTATGATTTTTCTTAAAATTATACATTTAAAAAACCTCCTTTTTACTTTAAATTTTTGTTGAATTTTTTAGAAAATTGATATATTATTGTATATATTAATTTTAGGAGAATGAAAATGAAGTTAAATTTGAAAAAAACCCTAATATTTTTTATGATGATTTTATTGTTTTCTTTCCATTTTTCTTTTGTTTTTGCTATTACAGATGAAGAAGATAATAAACCAACTTTAGTTTCAAAAGCTGCAATTTTAATGGATAATAAAACAGGTAAAATTTTGTATGAAAAAAATTCTAATGAAAAAATGTACCCTGCTAGTACTACAAAAATTATGACTGCAATTCTTACTTTGGAAAATTGTAATTTGAATGATGTAGTAACAGTAAGTTATGATGCTATTAAGTCTATACCAGAAGGATATTCTATTGCTTATTTGCAACCAGATGAACAATTGACAGTTGAACAGTTATTACAACTTACATTAGTTATTTCAGCAAATGATGCTGCTAATGTTTTGGCTGAGCATGTTGGTGGTTCTATAGATAGTTTTGTTTCTATGATGAATACAAAGGTAAATGAACTTGGTTTGTCTAATACTCATTTTACTAATTCTTTTGGTATGCATGATGAAAATCATTATACTACTGCACAAGATTTAGCTATGATTATGAAATACTGTATGCAGAATGAAAGTTTTAGAAAATTAGCTGGTAGTGCTTCTTGTGCTATTCCTGCTACTAATAAATATGGTACAAGAACTCATAATTCTACTAATGCCTTAATAGTGCCAAATAGTAGTAATTATTATCGTTATTTAACTGCTGGCAAAACAGGATATACAAGTCAAGCTGGTGATTGCTTTGTTTCTTGTAGCTATAAAGATGACCTTGAGTTAATTTGTGTTATTTTAGGTGGAACAACTGTAAATGGAACATCGACTAGATTTTCAGAAACAAGAATTTTATATGATTATGGTTATGATAATTTTTCTATAAAAACTTTATTGAATGAAAGTGATATTGTGACGCAAATTGAAGTACCAAATGGCACAAGAGATACTAAAAGTTTATATTTGTTAGCAAATCAATCTATATCTGCTTTGCTAGATAATTCATTGTCAAAAGATGATATTCCTTTTGAGATAAGTTTAAATGAAAATATAAAGGCTCCTATTGAAAATGGTGATATTTTAGGAAGTGTTTCTTATGTGATTGATGGGATTAAATATGAATCTAATTTGATTGCTTCTCATTCTGTTGAAGAATCTAAATTTTTATTATATGTTTTTGAAATTGGAATTGGCTTTTTGATTTTAAGTTTTATTTTAAAAATATTGTTATCTAAGAAAAATAAGAAAAAAAGGAATTTTTAAGGCAGATATAAAATCTGCCTTATTTAATTTTCAAAATCTTTACCTATTATGATTGTTACATCTACTTTACTTGAACTTGATTCACTGTTTGATATTGTTCCTGCTCCAAGTACATTTTGCATATTTTTTAATAAAGTTTCTTTAACATTTTTCTTGTTTACGATTGTAGTTTTTGCTGTAGTAGTTGTGTTTCCTGTTCTAGTTACTTTGTAGCCTGCTCCTTTTAGTTGGTCTACTACTTTTTGTAATTTGTTGCTAATTCCACTACCATTTAAAACTTCAATGCTGATACTTTCTTTATTACTATTAGTAGATGTTGTTCCGTCTTCCGTCTCGTCATCTTCTTCTGTTTCTTCTATATCTCTGTCATAAAATAATTCTTGAATTAATTTTTCTGTTTCGTTTTCGTCATGTAGGAATACCCATGTTGCATTTGAATTTTCATTTGTGTTTCTTCCCGGTAAAACTGCTGTTAACATGTTGTCTGTATTGAATTCTACAATATATGGAATATAATCTTTTGCTACATTAAAGTCGATATTTGTTTCTACATATTCTTTTGCTATGTCAAGTATTTCTCCTAATTTAAATATATTTGATGGTTTTGCAGTTTGTTTGATAACTTGCATAATGAATTCTCTTTGTGTTCTCATTCTTCCAGTATCATTGTCACCATATTCTACTGGATATGTTGTCTTATCATTATTATGTCTAAATCTAACTAATTGCTCTGCTTTGTCTCCATCTAATAATTGTTCTCCCGGCTCTAAATGAATATGTAGATCTTGTCCTATATCATCATAGTCCATTTTTATAGGAACATTAAATGTTACTCCACCAATGACATCAACTAATTTTATTAATGCTTCTGTTTTTATAACCACATAATATTGAATGTTTAAACCTGTAATGTCATTTACTTTTTTTAATGTTTCATCTGGTCTATGTGAAATATTGTATAATGCATTTATTTTTTCATATGCAGTTGCTCTTGCTGGAGTCTTTCCTGTGTAGGTGTCTCTTGGAATTGATAATAGTGTTGCTTTTTGTGTGTTTGGATTATATGATGCTACCATTATTGTGTCTGTCAAGTCTACTCCTTCTTGGTCTGTACTAATTCCTAATAATAATACTCTAAATTCTCCTAAATTCTTTTTGGTGTTTTCATCGTGTCCTACAACAGTTGCAAGCATTCCTGAGACTCCTCCACCATTTTTATGTACTCGGTAAGCAAATAAACCTATTGCTATTACTAAAATTACAAATATTACAAGCAAGACTTTTTTCCATGTTTTCATTTTTGTTTTTTTCTTTTTTTTCTTTTTATTATTCGTTTGTTTGTTTCCCAAAATTATTCACTCCTAAATTTTTATGAAACTAGTATAACAGAAACAAATTTAAAAATCAATAAATTATTTCAAAAATACCTTTAAAATATTATTTTCATACATTGTTTTTCCAACAAAAGATTTGTCTATATTTTGCTGTACAATATTTTCCGGATTTATTTGACCAAATACTCCTATTATTAATAACAATATGTATATAACTAAGATTCCTCTTAAAATTCCATATACTACTCCTCCTGCTTTGTTTATTTGATTTAGGATTGGTAGTTTTGAGACTGCGTCTGCTAATGCTGTTACAAATCTTAATATAATTTTGATTGCAATATATAGGATAACAATAACTCCTCCTTTTACAATGTTTACTGCTAATGTTCTTGCTGTCTCTGGTAACATTTCGTTTTTAGCAGTTTCTGTAATTTGAGTTGCTATCCCATCATTTTCTTCTCCTTGAATAATTTCATTTGCCTTTTCATATATAGTGTTTTCTATGCTTTCATCAATACTTGTTGCATTAATGATAAAGTTTGAAACTGGTTGGTATAATAAAAAAGTTATTAAAACTGCAATTAAGAAACTACATAAATGTATTGCAAGTTTTACTAATCCCTTTCTATAAGCTAAAAATGTTGATAATGCCACAATAGCAACAATAAAGATGTCTACAATAATTCCCATTTTATTTTCCCCCTATAAATTAATGATTTCAATTTTGTCTCTATATATAATTCCTGCTATGCTATCAGATAATACAATATTCGTTATCTCTTGTTTAGCAATATATCTTTTTACTAACCATCCATCTGTATTAATAAATTCTATTTCTGTTCCAACATTTAAGGCTAGTATATTGCCATATGTATAAATTTCCTTTGCTACAGCATCTACTGTGTATTCTTTGCTTTCTTTATTTTCTGTATTTACTATATTAACAACAGAATCTGCTGTGAAAAGTCCTGTAGATTTTTCTTCTATTTGTACGGCATGGTTTATTAATTCTATTGATTGAAAAATTGTTTTCTTATTTTCATTATTTATTAATAAATTATCTTGGTTGTTTTCAATTATTCTAATTTCGTTTGTATACATACATATTAATTTATCTTTGTCTTGATATTGAATATTTGTTATTAGTTTATCTGTTGCACTTTGATAAGTATTTTCTAAATAATCCTGTGTTTCATCATCTGAACTTGCTTTTTCAATCGATATTATTCTTATATTGGATTGTATAATAGTTCCGGAAGTATTTACTTCAGCAATAGCTAAGTGTTTATTATCATTAGATATTGACACATCTACTGCTCTTGTTGAAGCTAAAAAGTTTTTAAATAATAATGTTCCTTCTGGATTATATACTGCAATTACTGTTTTATGAATAGTATCTGTTATTATTGCTGCTACATATCCATTTTTATTGACATATATATCAGAAATGTTTCCATCCACAGTAGTTTCCCATGAAATTTCTTTGTCCATTATTGAATACATTTTTTTACCATTTTTTTCTGCAATCACTAGAAATCGATTTGCTGAGCTAAAGGTAGGATTTGATATTTGAATTTCTAGATTTTTCTCTTGAGTTCCTGTATTGTTGTATATTACAAACTGATTCTTGCTCAATATTCCTATATATTTATTGAAAGCATATATATTTGAAGTTTCTTCTTCTTTTAATTCTATTGTGTTAACTCTATCTTGCATAACTTCTTTTCTAAAAATGTTTTTGTCTATCCATTGCATCACATTTTTGTTTGTTTTATATAACGCAATTATAGTTATAATCATGATTACTACAACGGCAATTATAATTGTTTTTGTTATTTTCTTTTTATTTATGTGTTTTTGATTTGGTTCTTCCCAATAATCTTTCATGTTTATAATTTCTCCTTCAATTGTCATTTGTCCTTTTATCTATTTTTTATTCATCCAGTCCTTTCCATCTACTATTCTTGTTACCATCATAGAAGAAACTGTATCTCCTACTACATTAAGCATAGTAGCTGGTGCATCAATGATTGTAGCAATCATTGTTAATATTGGCAAAGCTGCTACGGGATATCCCATCATTGTGATTATTAGCATTTCTGATATTGTTCCACCACCTATTGGAACTGCTGTTATTAATAAGTTTGCTAACAGAGCAATTCCTAATACCCCTAATACTTCTCCAGTTGTTGCTAATGATGTTCCAAATAAGCATACTAAAAACATGATTTTAAATACTGAACCTATAATTGAACCATCTTTGTGGAAGCTTGTTCCTAATGGTATTGTTGTTTCTGCTATATCTGCTGATACTCCCATTTTTTTACTACATTCAATATTAACTGGTATTGATGCAGCACTAGAACATGTTGCAAGTGCTGTTAATGTTGATGGTAATACATTTTGCCAAAAAGCTTTAACTCCTTTTTTACCTCCTGCCATAAATGCATATAATGTATATACAATAAAGTAAAATGCAATTGATACAATTAAATAAATTACAAATGTTTTTAAATATCCTACAGCAATTGATGCTCCATAACCTCCTACTAGTGCTGCAAAATAGCATCCTAACCCTATTGGTGCATAATACATGATTATTTTTACGATATTATGTACTATTTCATTTGCAGATATCAAAAAGTCTAATACTGGTTTTGCTTTTTCTCCTGTCATATTCATTGCAATTCCAAAGATAACTGAAAATACTAGTAAAGCAATGATATTGTCTTTTGATAATAGTTTTGAAAAATCATTTACAGATAATAATTGCACAGTTCTATCTGCTATTGTAAGTTCTTCTTCATTTTCTTCTGTTTCGTCTGTGGTTGTTTCTTCCATTGCTGCACGTATTTTTTCACCATCTTCTGTATCTACTAGTTTTACAAAATATGTACTTGCAAAACCAACTAATACAGCTATAATAGATGTAATTACAAATACTGCTATAATGGTCACCATGATTTTTCCTAGTCGTTTTGGTGTTTTCATTTTAGCAATTGATGTTGTTAGTGTTAAAAAAATAAGTGGAACAATGATAACTAATAAAAGATTTAAGAATAAATCTCCAAATGGACTTAAAACTGTTGCTTTTTCTTGAAAGATAATTCCTATAATTGCACCAACAATAATCGCAACAAGTAAAATTATTGTTGTTTTGTAATTAGATAAAAATTTTTTCATATTACTACCTCTTTTCTCATTAAGGCAACTAAAAATATAATTATATTCCTAGAATTTGTGTTTATTATATAGTATTATATTTTAATTTGCAATAGAATTTCTTTTTTTTACATGCTTTGTTTTATATGATTTATCTTACAAGTTTCATAAATATATATTTCTATTACATCGATTCGAATTGCTATGTTTTTTACTCCATTTTTATAAATATAGTATTTTATGGCTGATTTCATATGTCTTTGCTTGTTTTTGTCTACACTATCTGCTGGATTCCCATATTTGAAATTAGAACGCGTTTTTACTTCTATAAAAACCAATTCATTTTTAACCAAATCTTTTGCAATTATATCAATTTCTCCTTGTCTACATAGGAAATTTCTTTCTAGAATATTGTATTGATTTTCTTTTAAATATTGACATGCTATGTTTTCTCCCCATTTTCCTATTTCTTTTCTAAAATACATATATATCCTCCACTTACTTTTTTTATATATCCTTCTAATTCTAGCATCAGTAATATATGATTAATTTTTTCTATACTTTCACTTGTTTTAGCATATATTTCATTTAGTGATATTGGTTCATCTTTAATTTGTTGATAAATTTCATTGTATTCTTTATTATTACATTGTTTTCGTATATAATTTAACTTTTCATTTTTCTCTTCTGGAATTTTTTTATATGTTAGAAATGGAAATTCTTCTATTATATCTCTTGTGCTTGTGACTATCTTTGCTCCTTTTCGAATTAGTTGATTAGTTCCTACACCATGAATATCACTTACTTCATGTGGTAAAGCAAATACTTTTCTTTTTTGTTCTTTTGCTAGTCTTGCTGTAACACTAGTTCCGCTTCTATAAGCTGATTCTATAACTAATATTCCTAAAGCAATACCACTTACAATTCGATTCCTCTCTAAGAAATTAGCAGATTTTGCTTTTTCTTCTGGAAGATATTCTGTTATTACTAATCCACCATTTTGTATAATTTGTTTATATAACTCTTTATTTTCTTTTGGAAATATATGTTTTAGACCATTTGCTAGTACAGCTATAGTTTTTCCTTTTTCTAATAAAGTAGTTTTATGTGCAATTGTGTCAATCCCAATTGCCATGCCACTACCTATTGTAATTCCTTGATATACTAGTTCTCTAGCAAATTTTTCTGTAAGTTTTATACCATTTGTTGAACATGCTCTTGAACCAATGATTGAAATTATATTATTTTTTAGCAATTCAATATTTCCTTCAAAATATAATTGTTTTGGTGGATTTTTTATTTTTTTCAATAATTCTGGATATTCTTTGTCTTTTATTGTTATAATTTTTAATATACTCACCTCTTATTTTTGCCAATATTTTCTGTCTAAACTTCTGTACTGAATAGCTTCTGCTAGATGTTTTTCCTCAATTTTTTCACTAGTTTCTAAATCGGCAATTGTTCTTGCTACTTTCAAAATTCTATGATATGCTCTCATGCTTAGTCCTAACTTATCTATTGCCATTTCTAATATTTTTTTGCCACTACTTGTGGGAATGCAAAATTTTTCTATTAATTGTGGTGTTAATTCTGAATTGGAAAATATATTTAATTTTTTGTATCTTTCTGTTTGTAGTTTTCTTGCCATATTAACTCGAGTTTTTATTTCTTTTGACGTTTCTATTTTATGCTTTTTTTCTATTTGAGAATACTTAATTGGATTTACTTCTATATGAATATCAATTCTATCTAAAAGAGGTCCACTTACTCGATTTATATATTTTCTTATTTGTTCTGCTGTACATGAACATTTTCTTTCCTTTGAGCCATAATATCCACACTGGCATGGGTTCATACTAGCCATTAGCATGAATTTACAAGGATATGTAATTGTTGTATTTAAGCGACTTATGCTTATTTTTCTATCTTCTAATGGTCCTCGCAAAGATTCTAAGCTATTTTTATTAAACTCTGGCAATTCATCTAAGTACAATATTCCATAATTTGCTAAACTTATTTCTCCTGGCTTTGGATATTTGCCTCCTCCTACTAGAGATGTTGGTGTTACTGTATGATGTGGATTACGAAATGGTCTAGTTGTTATGATTGGGTCATCCATTGAATTTAATCCAAGAATACTATATATTTTTGTTACCTCTAGCATTTCTTCTAAATTCATATCTGGCAAGATTGTTATCATTCTTTTTGCCAACATTGTTTTCCCTGATCCTGGTGGTCCGTATTAATAGGCAATTATGCCCTCCACTTGCTGTTACTTCTAATGCCCTTTTTACACTTTCTTGTCCCTTAATGTCTGCAAAATCAATATCATATTCAATATTATTTTTTAAGTTAATTTCTTCTATTTCTGTTGCTATTTCTTGTTGTCCATTTAAGTAATTTATTACTTCTTTTATTGTACTTATTGGGCATATTTCAATATCTTTAATAATAGAAGCTTCTTTAGTGTTTTGTTTTGGCAGAATAATCCTTTTTATTCCTAGTTTTTTTGCTTCTATACAAATTGGTAAAATTCCTTTTGTTTTTTCGATGTTTCCATTTAATGATAGCTCTCCTACAAATATTGTTTCATTTAATATTTTTTCTAAATTTGAATTTTTAATTTTTTTACTTGCTATTAATATTCCTACTGCTATTGGCAAGTCAAATATTGAACCTTCTTTTTTAGTACTTGCTGGCGATAAGTTGATTATAATTTTTTTGCTTAGAAATTCTATGTTGCTATTTTTTATTGCAGATATGACTCTTTCTTTTGATTCTTTTACACTTGTGTCTGGTAAACCTACGATTTTAAAGTCAGGTATTCCGTTAGATATATCTACCTGAATTGATACTAGATATCCGTCTAATCCTTGTAATGCAATGCTTTTTATGATTGATAACATGTTTTCCTTTCTTCTTACATAGTTTAAATGTCTGAGGCCACACTACGGGATAAATTTTTAAATATGGAGTTTTTTGTTTTATACTAAATATTATTGCTTTCTTTATTACTTTGGGTTTGGGGATTGTAATTTTTGGAAAGGACTAAAATTATACTGTTGATGTTTTGTTTGGATAATAATAGTATGACCTCAGATATTTAAACTATATAAGATTTTTTGATTTAAATTGATTTTTGCCAATTTGGCTTTGATTTGATTTTACATAAAATCTTTGAAATGAATTTATAATGATTAAAAACTATTATGATTATAAAGCTTTTTCCATTTTTTGTCAATAGTTTTTGTAAACTTTTTTTATATTTTTACCATTGATAATTTTCAATGGTATTTTAATCATCTCGTTCTCTGTCATTTTTTGTACTTCTTTTGTCTAATCCTATTTTTCTTTTTTGTGATTCTATTTCTATTTTATACAATTTTCTATCTGTTCGATTTTCTCTTAATCTAAGTGCTTTCTTAATGTCTTCTTCTGAAACTAATTCTGGTCCTTCTTGTTTTTTATATAAATTTCTAAATCTTTTACTTTTTTCTTCCATTTTTAATCACTCCTACTTATATATTATATCATATATTAATTTTTTGCAAATACTTTTTGATGTGTCATCCAATTAGCAACTTTATAATGATTATACAAACAGCTCCTGGAAGTCCTAACAATCCGTACAATCATGCTAGTAAAAAAATTCAAACCTATATGAAAATTAAAAGTAGCACCTACTAAATTAATAATATATATGCAAATTCCACCTAAAATTGAATTGACAATTAATTTAAAAATTTTTTTTAATGGCAAGATAAAAATTCTTCCAAATATAAATAGAAAACAAATACAAGCTAAATACGTAATTAAATTCATATCCATCCAATTCACTCCTAAAAATAAAAAAACGATAATAATTTCTTATTATCATTTCTATGATGCAAATTGGACAAATATTACTTTAGTTAAACAGCTTCTTCTCCTTCATCCCATAAAGTATATTTAATGTCATTAATCATGTCTACTTCTAATCCTTTTTGTTTTGCCAACTTTATTAAATAATCTAATTTAGCTTGATTTGCTTTTATTTGATAAGTATAATAATCTACTAATCCTTCTTGAGCATATTCAAAATTACGATTTGCAACTTTCAGTTCTTCTCTTGTTTTTATAATAGTTCTAATTAATTCTATTTCTTTTTCAATTTCTGTTTTTTCTATTATTTTTTCTTCTCTTACATAATATTCATTTTGCATAGAATATCCCCTTCCTATTCTATTTTAAACTTATTATATTCATATTATTTATTTTTATTCTCATTTTACAAATTAATTTGCTGAAACCTCTTGTTTTTTTCGCAATTTTGTAGGATAATATATATGTACGATTATAATTAGAAAGGGATTTATCGAATGAAATACATAGACAAATTTTTGAAAAAATTAAATACAGATAGAAATACCTTTGCTACTTATGTATTAACTTTGATTACTGCTTATTTAGTAGTCGATAGAATTGTAGAAATGCTATTTATGATTTTTACTGGTGTTTCTTATTCTTATTGGGGACCAATTCAATACTTGCTTGCAATTGCATGTCCTGTTTTTGCTTTTGCTTTTTGTCCTACATCAAAGTTTGCCAAGACCAAAGCTTACAAAATAACATTGTTCTATGTTTATATAATTGCTTTGTATGTAATTGCTATTTCTATGTTTACGCAATGGCTTAATATGGGTGCTTGGTTATTGTTATTGTCCGTACCCAATTACTCAGAACTAATTTCCGAATTTTCGGATTTAGTGACACCTGCTTTTACTAGTATTTCTATATACTTACCATTAGCTACAATATACCCAATGTTTAGATTTCTATACTTCAAAGTTAGAGACAATCCTCTTCACTTACGTTCTATTTGGGACTACCGTGGCATCAGTTTAGCTGATAAAAAAGAGGGACATGGACCATATACATGTGAAGTATTTTTATGTGTTGATGATGAGAAAAATCAAAACATTGTAATACCAGAAAATTCTAGATTTCAATCTTTATTTGTTTGTGGTGGTTCTGGAACTGGAAAGACCTCTTTGATTTATGAACCATTAATGGCAAAAGATATTGAAAGAAAATACTTTTTCCGCGAAGCTTCTAAAGAGTTGGGATTTACAGCTTTGAAAACTAACATTGCTGTTTTGAACAAACCTTATGACAATGATTATTTAAATAAAAATTTCAATTTAAATATGTTATCACCAGTAAGTGGAAAAGAAAGCATATTTAATACTTATTTAAAGAAAATGATTTTAGGCACTATTGGTGGAGAAACAGTTTATAGAAATCTCGGACTTACATTGATGGCTCCTGATTCCGAAGTAATTGACCATATGACAGATGTTTGTAAAAATTTTGGTATTAATTATGACATAATAGATCCATCAAATCATGATTCAATTGGCTTAAATCCTTTTATATATGATGACCCATCAAAAATTGCTGTTACAATATCTGCTGTATTAAAAGCAATGTTTTTGACTTCTAATAATAATCCTGAGGAAGCTTATAAAGGTGATGTTGCAACTCAAGCAATTGAAAATGTTACTATTTTATTAAAAGAGATATATCCAAGAATGCATGAAGGTACACTTCCTAATATGGAAGATTTGCTAAAATTATTAACTAATTTTGAATTAATTGAAAAAATGTGTGAGATTATGGCACATGATGAAGATTTAAAGGAAAAATACTCTGTGCAACTTACTTATTTTAAAAAGAATTTTTATAAAGATGCCCCTGGCAAAGCTGAAATCGAAAAATATATTTATACAGCAGTTAGTCAATTGGACAATTTATTAAGAATTCCAGGCATTAAACCAATTTTATGTAATAGACACAATAATATAAATTTTGACACAGCCTTAGCAAATGGAAATATGATATTTATTTGTACTAGACGTGGTGATTTAGGTGCTGCTGGTCATAAGGCTTTTGGATTATTCTATTTAATTTCTATGCAGGATGCTGTTTTAAGACGACCTGGAAATGAGAGTACTCGTATTCCTCATTTTCTATATATTGATGAATTTGCTGATTTTATATGTAAGGCAACAGAACCAATATTTACTTTGTATCGCAAATTTAAAGTAGCTTCTACAATATCTGTACAAAGTTTGGCACAGTTAGAAGTTCATGGACAAAAGGAAAATTATCGTTCTGTTATTTTATCAAATTGTGCTAATAAGATTTTTACTGGTAATGCAGAATATAATGAAATTGAATGGTGGTCAAAAGAGTTTGGTAGTCACAGAGAGTGGAAATATACAAGTTCTATGGATATGAATAAATTAGAATATGATCCTAAAGTAGGTTCTGTAGAATGGAAGTATGTTGAAACTTTAAAACTTGGAAAGTTGCAAGCCTTAAAGTTAAAGCAATGTGGTTATTTAATTAAAGGTGATGGCGGAAGAATGTTATCTGGGCCTGGAAATTTGCAGTTTCTAGAGTCTAAATATAAGGAACCTCAGAAAATTAAAATTTATGATTTTGATAAGTTTTCAAATGGTGTTACAACTGAATCTGATAGTGATGATTCTTCTAAAAGGAAAAAATTAAATTTGAAAAATCTTGATTTTATTGATGAGCGTAATGAGTTTGATCCTATACAAACTGATGTGTCTGATTCGAAGTTTTTGTTTGATAATGAAGATGCTATCGTTGTTAATTTGAAAAAGGGAAATCCTAATGGTAATTAAGGTTTTTAGAGAATGTTATCTTATATAACATTCTCTTTTTTGTTTCGTATTTGTTGTTTTTTCTGCTTCTGTTGGCTCAATGAGACCTTCGGGTTATGAGCGCTTGATAAGTGATTTTGAGAAATTTTGTTAACTTGAGTTTTTATTAGTTTTAATAGGG
>CANRLE010000004.1 GCA_947631385.1 uncultured Clostridia bacterium
GACTATATTTATTGCCTAAATCATTTTGAATAATAAGAACTGGCCTAATTCCTCCCTGCTCTGAGCCAACCACTGGGCTTAAATCTGCATAAAACATATCTCCTCTTTTGATTTGCATATTTTTCACTCCTACTATTAGTCTATTTGTCAAGTATATTTCATGCTATTTTAAATATTAGCGGAAGTAAATTTAATATAGATTTACCTCTGTATATAATATGTATATGCTTGTTTTTTTGTTAATATCTTTTATTTCCATTTTAGTTGGATTTCCCGTTGTTTTGTCAATTTCTAATTTTTTTTCTCGTTCATTAGTAGTACATTTCATTTGAATTGTATTATTTTCTTCTTTCCAATTTGCATTATTATCTTCTTTATATTCTTTAATAAAACTACTTAAATCTAGGCAATTGTTAGATAGATATTCATAATTTTCCATAACAGAACTTAATTGCAATTTGGTATTTTCTAATTTTAATTGATTTCCTTTTTTAGTTATTTTGGTTCCTTCAATGTTACTTGGTTCTAATACCTCTTGAACTGACATATTTTCACCTTCATATTGCTGTTTTAATTTATATTTGTTACTATTTTTATTACTATTCACTTCTACTTCTATAACTGTTTCATAAGAACTAATATTTAAAATGTTGTCTACAATTTCTTGACTACTTGTATTATTTCCAATTTTCAAATTTTTAGCCGTTTTTTTATTAAAAAATAAGAAAAAAATCACAATTCCTATAATGATTAAACTAGTAGCTAAAATAAACCAATATCTTTTTTTCAACTGATTACCTCCTCAAAAAAACAAAGTGGATTATTATAAATCCACTATCATTTTATTGGAAAGCATTTTAAAATATTCTTCTACCATATGAATTAATTCTTCTTCTGTTTCGACGTGATTAATTGAATTTCTAAATTCACTTGAATTTTTCAAATTCTTCGTGTACCACGCAATATGTTTTCTTAACTCTTTTACTGCTATTTCTCCTTTTTCTTGTACAGCTAAATTTATATGTTCTTTTATTATCTCTAATTTTTCTTCATTTGAAGGGTTACTTAGTTTCTCCCCTGTGCTTAAAAAATGTGATATTTTCTTAAATATCCATGGATTTCCAAAACTTCCCCTTCCTATCATGATGCCATCTACTCCTGTTTCTTGAAACATCCTCAATGCTGATTCTTCATCTACTATATCTCCATTCCCTATAACAGGAATATTGACCTCTTGTTTTACTTTTTTAATAATGTCCAAATCCGCTTTTCCACTATAAAATTCTGAACGCGTTCTACCATGTACTGTAATAGCTGACATTCCTACTTTTTCGGCTATTTTTGCCAATTCTACAACTACTACATTTTCTTTATCCCAGCCTTTTCTGCATTTTAATGTAACTGGTACTGTTGCATTTTTTACCACAGCTTTTAAAATCTTTTCTGCCTGCTCTAAATCTAACAAGAGTTTACTTCCATCCCCGTTTTTAACTACTTTTGGAGCTGGACATCCCATGTTAATATCTACAATATCAGCAATTTTACTTACATATGCTGTTGCATACCCCATAGTTTCTTCATCACTACCAAATATTTGCATACTAATAGGTCTTTTTTCGCCTTCTACATTAAGCAATCTTTTTGTCTTTTGGTCATTATAAAATATTGCTCTAGAACTTGCCATTTCTGTACAAACCATTCCGTGGTCCAAATTTTTTAGCTATTATTCGAAATGGCTGGTTTGTTACACCAGCCATTGGAGCCAATATCAAATTATTTTCTAATTCTATATTTCCTATTTTTAATTTGTGTAAATACATTTTTTCAAGCTCCTTATTATTTTACAAAAATGGTTTTCTTTCTTTTACTACTAACATTTAGCACAATTGCTATGCAAATAAAATTAGTTATAAGTGAGCTTCCTCCATAACTAATAAATGGCAAAGGTACTCCTGTAATAGGTAACAATCCCATTACCATTCCTATATTTTCTAACATATGGAACACAAATATTCCTGTTATTCCTGAAACAATTAATGACCCGCATTTCATCCTTTGCTGTTTTTGCTACATATAAACATTTTGTTATGAGCAGTATATAGAGTATAATAACAGTTCCTGCTATCACAAAGCCCATTTCTTCCCCAATAACTGCAAAAATGAAATCTGTTGTTTTTGGATACAGAAATCCTAATTGTGTTTGATTTCCTTTTAATAATCCCATCCCTGTTAGTCCACCTGCTCCAATTGCTAGTTTAGATTGAATGATATTGTACCCAGCACCACGCGGATCTGACTCTGGATTTAAGAAAATATCAATTCTCTTTTTTGCATGTTCTGGTAATATAAAATTATAAATAAGTGGTACTGAAATCACAACTATAATAGTTGTTCCTATAATATATTTCTTATCAATTCCTGCTGTTATTAGCATAAATACCAATGCAACTATGAATGCAGCGGCTGTTCCATAATCTGGTTGCTTTATTATTAATAAAACTGGCACCGCTAAAGCCGCAAATATAATCATTAATTTGGTTATTTTGTTTATGTTTTTTTTGTCCTTTGCTTGTATTTTTGTTATTATATAAGATAAAAATAAAATAACAAATATTTTAGCAAATTCCGCTGGTTGAAAAGAAAAAAATCCAATATCAAACCAACTTGATGCTCCATTTACTGGCGGTGTGAATAGCACTGCTATCAATAATAGAATAAATGCTCCATAAAAAATAGGAGAAGTTTTGACTATAGTTTCATAATCCACCAGCATTACTGCTATCATAATTATAATGCTAACAACTAACCATATACATTGTTTATTGAATTCATCGTATTCTGCTTCTTGTGTAGCCGAAAATAATGCAACTAGCCCTATAATACAAAGGATAATTGCAATAATTCCGATACTCCATTCTATATTTTTTAATTCTCTTTTTCTCATTAAATCACTTCTTCTTTTTAATTAATTTTCTGATTTAAGTTCCTCTTTCGTATCTTCTGGTTTTTCTACTTTTTCTTCTTTTACTTCTTCTACTGTTTCTTCTTGATTTTGAGTGCTACTATCATCAATAATAATTTCTTCTGACTTTTCTTCTTCTTTCTTTTTTTCTTCAACAACTTTTTCTGGCTTTTCTTCTTTGCTTTCAGTTTTCTTTTTCGTAGTTTCTTGTTGCTTCACTTCTGCTTTTCTTGCTTCATTTTTAATGTTTAAAATTGGAATATTAGCATATAAAGCAGGAGCACCATTGGTACCATCGTCATTTTCTTTGTTTGTAAGCCTTACATCTATTGCGCTTTCATCAACATCAATATATTTTTTTATTACTTCTATAATTTCTTGTTTCATAAGTTCTAAAAAGTCAGCAGATACATTAGCTCTATCTTGCATTAAAACTAAGTGCAATCTTTCTTTTGCAGCTTCTTTTGAATTTGATGTTACTTTTGTATCTTTCTTATTTAGTTTTTTAAATAACTTCATAATGTTATCAAACATGTTTCATTCTTCCCCCTAGATTGTTTATTGTTTTTTAAATAATCTTTTTAATTTTGCAAAAAATCCTTTTTCTCTTCCGGGAATGGTTACTTCTATTTTTTCACCTAATACTCTTTTTGCAATTTCCATATAAGCTTTTCCTGATGGGGCTTTTTTATTTTGTATAACTGGTTCTCCTTTATTTGTTTGCGTAATAATATATTCATCATCTGGAACTACTCCTATTAAGTCAATTGATAATAAGTCAACAATGTCATCAACATCCATCATTTCACCTTTTTTTACCATGTTTGGTCTAATTCTGTTGATTACAAGTTCTGGATTTTTTATTTCAGATGATTCTAATAGTCCTATTATTCTGTCTGCATCACGAATTGCTGATATTTCTGCCGTTGTTACAACAATGGCTCGATTAGCCCCAGCAATAGCATTTTTAAATCCTTGTTCTATTCCTGCTGGACAATCGATTAGTATGTAGTCAAATTCTTCTTTTAGCTTTGATATTAAGTTTCTCATTTGTTCTTCATTTACTGCTGTTTTATCTCTTGTCTGTGCCGCTGGTAACAAGTATAGTTCTTTAAATCTTTTGTCTTTTATTAGTGCTTGTCTTAACTTACATTTTTCTTCTACAACATCTACAATGTCATAGACAATTCTATTTTCTAATCCCATAACAACGTCTAAATTACGTAGTCCAATATCTGTATCAATTAAGGCTACTTTTTTTCCTTCTACTGCTAGACTTGCTCCTAAATTCGCGGTCGTTGTAGTTTTTCCTACGCCACCTTTTCCTGATGTTATTACGATTACTTCTCCCATATTTCTCCTCCTTAGGATTTTAAAAACACTTTTTAATGTTTATATAATATAACGAAAACGCTAAAAAGTCAATGTGTTTTATGTGAAAATAACAAAATTATTTCAAGAATATTACAATTTCATTACATTTTTATAAAAATAGGTTGCAAAATTTAATTAAACATTGTATAATAGAGAAGTATTTAATATTCTTATAGGGGTATAGTGTTAACGGTAGCACACCGGTCTCCAAAACCGCTTGTGAGGGTTCGAATCCTTCTGCCCCTGCCATACTTTTTGTTTTTTATTCGAGGTGGTTTTCATTTTTAAAAATTTTAAATTCTTTTATTCATTACTTCTCATTTTATGTTTTTTCATCATTACATTTTTTATTCCAATACTTAGTTCAGGTAATTTTTCTATTGATAATAACTTTAAAATTTTAGAAAAAAATCCAAATGGTTTTGTTTGGCCTATTCCACGGTTACACTAGAATTAGCTCTTTTTTTGGAAAAAGAAATTCTCCTACTAGTCGGTGCTTCTTCATCTCATTCTGGTATTGATATTCCTGCTCCTCAAGGTAGTAAATTTATCGCTGTGGCAGATGGAGAAATTACTTTTAGAGAATTTTTGGGTGCAGGTGGTTACACAATAACACTTTCTTTTGATAACTACAAAATAAGTTATTGCCATTGCGACCCTAATTTTATCGTTTCTGTTGGTGATAAAATTGAACAAGGACAAATTATTGGACAAGTTGGACCTAAATATGTATATGGTGTTAAAGGTAATCAATATCATGACGAACAAGGTTTACCTACAAATGGTGCTACTACTGGACCTCATCTTCATTTAGGTGTTAGGATTGATGGTAAATATCAAAATCCTTTAAATTTCTTTTAATATACACAACAAAAAATCCTAAATTGAATCTAGTTTATAGTATAATCAATTTAGGACTTTTTTATATTTTTTTACATGTCGTCGTCTTCATCTTTATCGCATCCATGGCATCCATGACAACCATTTTCGCCTTGACATTCATCTTGTTCTTCGCCATCTACATCTCCAGACCAGTCTAATTCTATAATATTTTGACATTCTGGACATTCGATTTCTGTTTTGTTTTCATCTACATCTATAATAAATTCATAATTACAATATGGGCAAACTATTTCAAAGTCAAATCCATCTTCTGCATAAATATCTTTTTCGATATTATCAACAACTTGTTGCATTTGACTAACTTGTGCAGTTAATTTTTTTTGCGTATCTTCAAGTTTTTCCATTTCTTCTTTCTTTAAATCTATTATATAGTCTATTTGATCTAGAACAACGTCTAAGAAAGCACCAAATCTTCCTTTTACATATTCTAAATCTTCTTTATTTTTCATGTTTTTTTCTATGTCATCTAAAAAACTTTTGTACTCGTTTTTTAATATACTCATTTTGCATTTTCACCTTTCTTATATTCTTTCCATGTATTCACATGTTCTTGTGTCAATTTTTAAAATGTCTCCAATATTAACAAACAATGGAACTTGGATTTCTAAACCAGTTTCTAATTTTGCTGGTTTTCCTGATGTAGTTGTTGTGTTTCCACTAAATCCTGGTTCTGTGTATGTAACTTCTAATTCCACAAATGTTGGTGGTTCTACCGCAAATATGCTTCCTTTGTATGAAAGAATTGTTACTTCCATGTTTTCTTTTAAATATTTTAAACAATCTCCTAGTTGTTCTTCATTTAATGGAATTTGGTCATATGTTTCATTATCCATGAAATAATATAATCCTCCATCATTGTACAAATATTGCATTACTTTTTTCTCGATTTCTGCTGCTGGGAATTTATCAGAAGGATTAAAAGTTCTTTCCAATGTTGCTCCTGTAATTACATTTTTTAATTTTGTTCTTACAAATGCTGAGCCTTTTCCTGGTTTTACATGTTGGAATTCTACAATTCTGTATACATTTCCTTCCATTTCAAATGTTGTTCCATTTCTAAAATCTCCTGCTGAATATACTGCTGCCATAATAATTTCTCCTTTCAAATTTTCATATGCTATATATTTTACTACAAATTTACAGAAAAATCAAGTTTATAATTTTTGCTTTATATTATAATATAATTTTTCTCAGATTTTGTTAAACTTATACAACCAAATTTTGTAATTTGTATTGTATCTTCAATTCTAATTCCAAATTTTCCTGGTATATAAATACCTGGTTCATTAGTTACTACCATATTTTCTCTTAATTGCGTATCTGAACTATAACTTATATAAGGTGCTTCATGTATCTCTAATCCAACTCCATGACCCAAACTATGAACCAAATCATATCCATGTAATTTAAAATCATTTTCAACCATTTTTGTTAATAACCTTGTGCTTGCTCCGTCTTTGTATTGTTCTTCAGTTTGAGTTTGATTTTTCAATACTAAATCATAAATTGGTTTTATTTGTTCTGGTACTTCTCCTACAAAAATTGTTCTTGTCATGTCTGAACAATATCCATTTACCCTACATCCCATATCAATTGTTATGATATCTTTATTTTGAATTTTTCGTTCAGTTGGTACTGCATGAGGTTTTGATGTATTTTCTCCAGATGCTACAATCGTTTCAAATGCTATTCCGTCAGTTCTTTGCTTAAAATATTCATCTATTTCGTTTGCTATTTGTTTTTCTGTCATTCCCGGTTTTATATATGATAATATATATGAAAAACAATTATCTGTTATATCACAAGCTTTTTCAATTTGAGCTATTTCTTCTGCATCTTTTATCATCCTTTGCTTTTCTATCATATGCTCAGTTTCTACAAAATTATGAATTTTAAATTTTCTAATGTATTCTTTATATTTTGCATAAGAAACATCATATTCTTCAAATCCAACATTTTCACAAAATAGAAAGAAATTTTCATAGTCTTCTTTAGATACATCATGTAAATCATACACAATTATTTCATCAAACAATGTTAATGTGCTATGTACATGCTCAATATATCTAGCATCTGTAATATATATATTTTCTTTTCTAGTTAATAGTAAAATTCCTTCTGCCTCAATATTTGTTAAGTATCGTATATTTGTTGGATTTGTAAGTATTAGTCCTTGTAAATCTAAGCTTGACATTTTATTTCTTAACCATTGTAATTTTGTATTCATAATTATCCCTCATTTTTTCATTTTATCCATGATACATGCCTAATGTGAAAATATACATTAATGTGTTTTTTATTTGTTCAAATGGTATATACATGCTAATAAATGTTGCTATTACAATAAATGGTCCAAATGGTATGTACTCATCTGATTTTTTTATTTTTGTTACTAATAAACCTATACTTAAAATGGCTCCTATCAAAAATGATACTAATGTTATAATAATTATGTTAGATAATCCAAAATATAATCCTAAAGCTCCCATTAACTTGACATCGCCAAATCCCATTGCTTCTTTTCCATAAAAAAATCCACCTACTAATGTTATTAATAAAAATATTCCTCCTCCTACTAGCATTCCTAATAACATATTTATAGTAATTGCTGCATTTGATAATCCATATAAGAATGCAAATATGAGACCAATTTCAAATATAGTTAAGTTTAAACGGTTTGGTATTATTTGTAATTTATAATCAATTATAAATGTACATAGTAACATTGGTGTTAATATTAAATATTTTATTAAATCTAAATTTGCTATTAATGTTTCTTTTATCCCAAATACGTATACTAATGTTATATAAATAATGCTTGTTATTATCATTAGTAAATAGTTTGGCTTAAAGTTTATTTTATATTCATGGATAATATCTTTTGAGATAACTTTTTTATATTCTGGTAGCCTTTTATTTGCCCAATCTACTATTTGCCCTACTATTAGTCCTATTATTGCTACTACTATGTAATAAGCAATGTGTACATCATTAAAATACATTTTTCGTTTCTCCTTTGTTTGCTATTATATTTTTTTTATATTCTTTTTTATTTTATTCTCTAATGGTCTTTTCCATGCCGTATACCAAAAATCTTTTTTGTCTATCGGGTCTACTAATATTGTAAACATTTTGCAACGATTGCCACCTATTACATCTGTGAATATTTGATCTCCTACTACTCCTATATTTTCTGCATTTTCATTTAAGATTTTTTGTACTTTCAAAAATCCTGATTTAAATGGCTTTTTTGCTAAATTTTTATATGGTACCTGTATTTGTTTTGCTACTTCTTCTACTTTTTCTTTATGATTTGTGTTTGATAAAATGTATAGTTTTATACCTTGACCTTTTATTTCTTTTGCCCATCTTATTACTTCTTTTGATATTTGCCTATGATAGTCGATTAGTGTGTTGTCTACATCTAATATTAATGCTTTTATTTGATTTCTTTTTAAAAATTCAATTGTGATTTGTTCTACTTTGCCAAAATATGCTTTTGGATATATTATCATTTTTTCCTCCGCTTGCCAAAATCTCATGTATATATTATCAATTTGCTTTTCTTTTGTCAAGGAGTTTGATTTTGTTATTTGTAGGATTTTTTAAAGAATTTTAAATTTTTCTAAATGTTCGAAATAATTAAATTTTTGAGGTAATATTCTTAGAATATTGACATTAAATTGTGATATTTCATAAAAAATAATATATTTATCAATTATAATTCTTCGTATCGTATTATTATATACTTTATCTACATATCTTCGTCTTCAACTTGAGCAAAAAACTCATCAATGTCCATTGCTTCTTGTTCATTTTTCCCCTGTAAAACATAATCTATAATCATTTTTCTTTCTTCTTTACTATAATTTTGCATCTCACTTCCTCCTTACTGTATATATATTACCACACAAAATTACAAAAATCAATAAAAATCGTTCGATTTTATTCGACAATATTTACTAATAGAGACATATTCGAATTTAGTTGCTATTTAACCTAAATTTAAACATGTCTCTATTAATTATTTACAAAATCTATGTTTTCCAATTGTTATTGTCATTGGTCTCGACCATATCCATTTGTTTGTTGCTGTAGCAGGATTAAAATAATAAATTGCTCCATAGCTAGGGTCCCATCCGTTTATTGCATCTTGTGCTGCTTTTTTTGCATTAGTATCTGGTGTTAAATTTATTTGTCCATCACTTACAGCATCAAAGGCTCCAGATTGATAAATAACTCCAGATATTGAATTAGGAAAAGAACTGCTTTTTACTCTGTTCATAACAACTGCACCTACGGCGACTTGTCCTGTATATGGTTCTCCTCTAGATTCTCCATAAATCAATCGGGCTAATAAATTAACATTACTAGAATTAGTGGCACCAGAACTAGAAGATGAACTAGAAGAACTATAAATCCCCATTGCCTTTAAAGTTGCTGGTCCTGCAATTCCATCTACTGTTAATCCATTCTTCCTTTGAAAATACTTTACTGCATTTACAGTTTTTGTTCCGTAAATTCCATCTATACTTCCTGTATAGTATCCCCATCTTTTCAATTTTGTTTGTATTTGAGTTACTTCACTGCCTCTTGAACCATACTTGGATAGTGCTTCAACTGAATTATTTTTTAAAAATATAAATCCTATTATCATAATTAGAAAGAAAAATGTTATTACTATTAATATATTTTTTTTATTTTTGAACATAATAAAAAACCACCTATTCATAAAAATCTTTATAGTTATTTTTATCAATATTTGGTTCTATTATGCATAAATTTAATAATATAAACTTTCAAATTAAAAAATACTATCATTATTATTTAATATTATATCTTTCAATTGATCTTTCAAAAGTGGTAAACTTTCTTTTATAGTACCCCATAACACAGATAAATCTACATTTTCGTAATCATGAACAATTCTATTTCTCATACCTTTTATACTATTCCATGGAATAGTACTATATTTTTCCATTGTTTCATCACAAATCTCTTTTACAAGTTCTCCTATTTGAGATACTGTAAAAGCACAAGCTGTTATTGTTTTTTTATCATCCAAAAAATCTTTAGCATTTAATCCCTCAACATATTTTTCAATATCATCAATGTAATTAATAATTTTTTGAATAATAATTCTATCCCTACTTTTCATAAATAACAACTCCTTCTTTTTGTATATCATTATAAATTTTACTATCTTTCTGTATTTCGGATATTTCAAATAAATCTATATTCTTTTCCAATTTTTGAACTAAATCCTCTAATAAACCATAAAAATTTATATTTAACAATTTACCTTCACTATCAATTACTAAATCTATATCGCTTTTAGGTGTAGGTGTATTTTTAGCATAAGAGCCAAATAAAATTGCTTTTTTTACTGAAAAATTTTTTAATATATCTTGCAATATATTTTTCAATTCTTCTATTGTATATATTTTCTCAGACATATTAACCTCCTCTATATATTTTAAGTATATCACAAACAACAAATTTTTCAACTACAATATTTACAAAGAATAGTTTCCAAACCAATTTGCAAATCAATTAATCCATTCTTATATTGATAATCAAGGTCAATCAAGCTTTGCAAGATACTTCGTAGCTCTGCTCCCTGAAAAAAATTAGCTTGTGACTTATACTTACTCACCAAAAAAGTTT
The DNA here is from genome assembly GCA_947631385.1 of uncultured Clostridia bacterium. Lineage (GTDB taxonomy): Bacteria > Bacillota > Clostridia > TANB77 > CAG-508 > CAG-269. The sequence goes on from CANRLE010000004.1 coordinate 10,907, forward strand.
GATTTGGTTTTAAATTCAAACTAGAAACAATATCTTTATTATAATACAAAGCCAATTTAACAAAATACAACTTCTTAAAATGATTATACAAAGTTATCAAAATTTTCTGTATAGGTTCCTTTGCGTACACCAGATTTTTTAACACGTCCAAAGCCACAGCAATCTGTTTTTTACCCAAAGAATCAGTCAAATCAAAAATAACACTTTCCAACTTTTTTATGCACAGTTTATCAATATCAACCTTTTGTATCTTGCCTCCCTCTCCTGCATACTCTATCAGTTTTCTTATCTCATTAATTAATTCCTGCATATTGGTACCGCAGCACTCTATAAAATAACGCAAAGTAGCATCATCTATATCAACTTTATAGCCTTGGCATATGGCTTTTATTCTTCTTTCAATTTGTATTGGCTTTTGATAAGCAAACTCACACACAACTCCTAATTTATCTATAACGCCATACAATTCTTGCTTACTATCTGCTTCTTCTTCCACAAAAACTAATACTACACTAGAACGAACTAAATCTATATTATCCTTTAAATATGCACTAATTTTTTCCTTTAGCTTTGATAATTCGACATTTTTTCTTTTCCCATCTTTTTTTAATAATCCTGTATTTCGTGCAATAATTAGCTTTTTCTCATACCCAAAACTTGGCGTTTCAATATCTGCTATTAGCTCATCACAATTAGTTTCGTCAATAGTAATAAAATTAATTCCTTTTGTATATTCTCCAAATAAGCTTTTTATTTTTTTTAAAGCTGATTCTAGCAAAAACAATTCCTCTCCATATAAAAGATATAGACTTTCTAATTTACCACCTTTCAGTTCTTTTTCCAAATTTTCAATTGATAACATTATTTTCTATCTCCCTAAAATAATTCGAAATACTTCTGATACACTCCATGCTTGATTAATTGTTCCCTTTGGCAATTGTGGTTTTACAGAATCATAAATCTCGGCAATACCGCCAATACAGCCATTTTCCATAATGTCCTTTTGAAAAGTCTTGTTAGTTCTATCAATAAACTTCTCTAATTTTTCTTTCCACATTTTTTTATCATTAGCATTTTTAGATGCTTTTAAGCTATTTTTTAAACTATCATAATACAATCCCAATAACCATGGCCAAGTAATTCCTTGATGATAACTACTATCCCTTTTGTGTGGATCTCCTTCATATACTTCCACATAATTTTCTTCGCCTTTTGCTAAAGTTTTTAATCCATAATGGTTTAGTAGCTTCTTTTCTACTGTATCAATTACTTGATTAGCTATACTGCTATTAGGCTCTAACACAGGATATGTTAAACTCAATGCATATAATTGATTTGGTCTAATCTTGCTATCTCCAATTACATCATATAGACATTTTTTCTTTTCTTGATAAAATTTTTCTTGGAAAGTTTTTTTGCAATTTTCAGCTATCTTTTTATACTTTCTAGCTAAAACAGGGTGTCCAAATTTTTTAGTTAACTCTGCCATAATACAATTTGCATTATACCACATAGCATTAATCTCTACTGCCTTTCCATTTCTTGGTGTAAAAGCTACTCCATCATATTTAGCATCCATCCATGTATTTTGTGTATCCTCTGTTCCAGAAACAATCAATCCATCAGTATCTAAATAAATATTATTATTATCAACATTTATTCCATTACAATAATTTTCAATAATATCCTCTAAAATTGGATATAATGTTTCTTTTACAAATTTTTCATCTTTGGTATAATCTAAATATTTTCTTATTTGCTCAAATAACAATAATGAAGCATCTACACTATTATACAAAGGTCTATTATCATATCCAGAATAACCATTTGGAACAAGTCCAAACTTCACATCTCTAACCATAGTTAATAAAACTTCTTTTGCTATATCAAATCTCTTTGTAATCAGTAATAAACCTTCAAAAGCAATTAAAGTATCACGACCCCAGTCTAAAAACCATGGATAACCTGCTATAATTGTATGCAATCCAAAATTTGGTCTGTAAGCAACAAAATTATCAGTAGCTATTAAATATGTTCTTATTAATTCATCTCTTTGTATATCTTTTTTAGTTTTTTTCTTACTTTCATCTATTAAGCCTGTTTCTTGTATCATTTCTCCTAAACGTATTTTCTCATTATTAATAAATCTTTCTACACTTTTTTGCTCTATATTTTCTTCCAATGAACATACAAAAGAAATTTCTTTCTCCTCATTTGCTGGTATTTCTACTTCATATATACCGGGAACAACATGATTTTCTTCTGGATAAAATCCTCTCTTTTCTTCTTCTACATAAAACATATTAGAAAAAGTATCATTTTGATGCTCTATGTATTCTCCTTCTGATAAGTTCATATAAATTGGTGTTTGAGAATTATTATCAATTATTAATTTCACTTTGGTTTTATTTACTTGCTGTTTTACTGAAAAATAATGATTACTATTCATTTGATGAAAGTCTCTAAAATTAACAATTGGAGCTAATGTTAATTTTGCCCTTCCACCTTTATTTTTAATTTTATACTGCACTCCTACTGTATTGTGCCCATATTCCATACTTATATTTTTTATAATATCTATTTTTCCTATTTGATAGTAAAAACTAGGTATCACATCTTTTTCAAATTCTTTTTGGTATTCATATCCATGAGAAATATAATCTCCACATACATTAGTATAAAAATCATACTTTTTCCCTTCAATTTCTATACTTTCGTCTAGCTTTGATAAAACTAAAAATCTTCTGGCAGGTGGTGTTAATGGTGCAATCAATAATCCATGATATTTTCTTGTATTTGCTCCTATGATAGTTGAAGAACTAAATCCTCCTATACCATTTGTTATTAACCACTCCTTTTGTAATCCTTCTTCTAAACTTAGTTTTTCCTTTGTAATTTTCATATGTTTCTCCTTTTATTCTTCTTTCTTTTTGGTATTTCTCCTCATGCCTCTTGCACTTTTTGGCTTTTGTTTTACTTCTTTTTGCTCAGGTGTTTCTTCTTTTTTAGTTGTCCTTTTCTTGACTTCTTTCTTCTCTTTTTTCTCTTGCTCCTTTTGCATTTTTAATTTAGCAATTTCATCTGCCTCACGAATAGCTGCAATTCTATCACTATACTTGTTACTAAATTTACTTTTTGATTTTTGAGTTTTTTCTCGCTTTCCGTGTTGTTTTCTTTTTTCTTTTTTTACCATTGATTTTTTGATTTTATCAATTCTTTTATCTTCTCTTAATTTATTATTTAACATTAAATATTGTGGGTCATTTTGCTTATCTTGATATTTTAAATCATCACATATTAATTCAATAATTGAAGATGCTATAGCATTTGGGTCATGTCTAATATGCTCATTTACTACCATTGATAAATTTCTTTGCAAAAATTTAATTCCTTTTACTCTTTCAATATCTTGGTCAACTAAATCTTGTCCCTCTATATTATACTTCTTTATAAATTCTGGTATAACTTCTCCAGTATCATATATACAGTAATCTACAATGCCATTTCCACAATGTTCTATAATTGCATTCAAATGGTCTGATACACTATAATTATCAGTTTGACCCGGTTCTGTCATAATATTACTAATATAGACTTTTATAGATGAACTTTCTTTTATCGCTTTAGCAACACCATTTACTAATAAATTTGGAATTACATTTGTATATAAACTTCCCGGTCCAATTATAATGCAATCTGCATTTTTAATAGCATCTATTACACCGGGTGCTGGTCTACAATTAGATGGGTTTAAGAAAATACGATTAATTTTTGTTATCTTTTCTGATACAATCTCTGGTATTCTAGCTTTTTCTTCAACCATATAACCATTTGCTAATTCTGCTACAATTTTCATCTCATCTAAAGTTACTGGTATAACTTTTCCTATCATATTAACTACTTCATTACTTTTTATAATAGAATCTTCAAAATTACCATTAATGTCTTTCATAGCAGAAAAATAAATATCAGAAAATTTAAATCCTTTTAATTTTCCTTTTGTAAATTCATAATTAAATAATTTATTAATTTGCCCTTCTTTAGAAGCTAATGCAACTATACTATCTTTTACATCTTCTAGTGGTAACAACTCTAACTCACGTCTTGAATTTGTAATAGTTTCACCATAATCAGAAACAGTAACAATAGCAGTTAAATTATTTGTATAATTCTTCAATCCGGACAATACTGTATTTAACCCTGTTCCTCCACCAATAACAACAATATTTGGTCCTTGTTCATATACTGTTCTATTAAATATAAGTGATTTCACATTAACATTTTTCTTGTTGTCCATGCGCTCATCAGTTGCTTCTACTAAAAGTTCTAATGTTCTCTTATTTAAGAAAATTAATCCTAAAACAATAGAAATAAAGCCTAATACAAATACTACTATTACTTTTCCTACTTCTTGAAAAGAAATTTCTTTCATTACTAATATCTCTGCTAGTCCATAACAAGCAAGTATAATTCCTACTAAAATTAAAAATATCCATCTTTTCATTTTGCTACTAGATTTAAACCATTGCATAAAACCCTTCATTTTATTCCTACTCTCCAATTATTTCAATTTCTAATTCAATTTCTTTTTTAAATTTTTCATATACCTTATCTTTTATGTACTCAACTAATTCTAAAACATCTTTTGCTGTTGCATTTCCTTTATTTATAACAAAACCACTATGCTTTACAGATACTTCTGCATCTCCTATTGAATATTCTTTTAAACCTGCTTCATCTATTAATTGAGCTGTAATAAAATCCTTTCCTCTTTTGAATGTACTACCTGCACTTGGATATTCAATTGGTTGCTTTTCTTTTCTATATTTCGCATATTCTTCCATTTTTGCTTTTATTTCTTCTTTATTGCCTTTTGCTAATTGCAATGTTGCTTCTGTAATTATATATTTTTCTTTTTTGAAAATACTATTTCTATAAGAAAAATCTAATTCTTGATTTGTAAATTCTTTTTCATTTCCTTGCATATCTATACATTTTACAGTTTTTATAATGTCTTTCATCTCTTTGCCATGTGCACCTGCATTCATCCTAATTGCTCCACCTATTGTTCCCGGTATACCAGATAACTCTTCCATTCCTGTAATTTCTTTTTGCAAGCATATTTGTGCTAATTTGCCTAGTTTTTCTCCTGCACCTACAGTAATTTCTATTATACCTTTTTGTTCTTGTATATTTATGCCATCCAATTTTATCATAAGAGTAATTCCCTTAATTCCTTTATCTAAAACTAATAAATTACTACCATTACCAATAATTGTGATTTCTATATGTTCTTTATTTGCAAAATTTAGTATTTCTTTTAAATCTTCTATTTTGTCTATTTTAATAAAACATTCTGCTGGTCCACCAATTTTGAAGCTTGTATGCTCTTTCATTGGCTCATCAAAAAGTATTTTTTCTTTATCAATTGATAAGCTTTTAATTTGCTCTTCGATTTTCAAGAAATTCACTTCCTTTTGAATATATTTTTTGCTTTTTTATTCTACTATAAAATTAAAAAAAAAGCAAGTTCTAAGAAACTGCTCCGATAATTCCTGCATCGTTTCCTAGAACTGCTGTCTCTATTATTATATCTTTTCCGCCAATAGTATTAATTTTTTCCTGTTTCAATTTATTTCTCAATCTTTCTAAAAGAACATCTTCGAAATAAACAAAACTTCCACCAATTCCAATTATCTCTGGTTCAAAGATATTAATTAAATTCAAAATTCCTGTACTTAAATTTTCGATATATTCTGCCACTTGTCTTTCAACTATATCATAGTTTTCATTTTCTGGATTATTCCTTCTAATTATTTCTATTAATTCTTCTCCTCTTGTGCTTTCATCCAAATTTAATGCTTTTTTTAGATTATTTTTAAATACTTTCATTGAAGCATATCTTTCAAAGCATCCTTTTCTTCCACAATTACAAGGTATTCCATCTTTTTCAATTACCATATGACCAAATTCACAGCCCGGTACCTTACCCGTGTTTAATAATTTATTATCTACAAAAACTGCTCCACCTATTCCAGTTCCTAATGTTAAAAACACACTTCTTCCATAATCTTTTAAACATCCATATTTATTTTCTGCAATACCTGCACATTTTGCATCATTTCTAATTTGTATTGGTAATTTTATTTTTTCCTGTAATCGTTCTACAATTGGGTAATCTCTAATGTTTAGATTTCCAGATGTTTGAACTACCCCATCTATTGCCCAGCCCGGCATAGCAATTCCTAATTCTGTTATTTCATACTTTTCACATAAATCCAGACTGTGCAATGTAATTATTTCTTCTATTGTCTTTTTTATATCTTGTTTTTCAAAATCTGTAATTCGTTTTTCAATTTTTTCTATAATTTTTCCATTGTCATCAACCACACCAATGGCTATATGACTTCCACCTAAATCTACTCCTATTTTCATTTCTATACTCCATATGCATCAAATAAGAAGTTACCCATGTAAACCATAACACAAGGTACTAATACTACTAATACGAAGAAGATTAAAACAGCTCCAACAATTGCATATACTACTTGTGGTAATGCTTTCATAATCTTTGACATGATATTTTCAATGTCAATCTGCATATATTCTACCAATTTTTCCATCATTTCAGTTAAGTCTGTCTGCATACCTATTTTTAACATTTCAGTAATCATTGGCTTAGCTAAACCTGATCTTTCAAATGGTTCTATCCATGATGAACCTATTAATATATTGTTTATTGAAGTTTCTATAATTGATAGCATAACATAATTTTTTACTACGTTTTTACTTACTTCAATAGCATCTTGTATTCTCATTCCATTTTTTAAGTTTAATAACATTGCTTTCATTAATCTTGAAAAATCCAAAGCAAAAATTAATTCTCCAAAAATCGGCATTTTGTATTTAAAATAATGAAAATTATATTTACCTTTTGGTGTATTAACATAGAACGTAATTGCGGCAATAATTGCAATCAGTATTACTGTTGGTATATACCAAAATTCAATTAACTTATTTAGAAAATCTGCAAACCAAAGTGTAATTCCCGGTAATTTTTCATCTGAGCCCAACTCATCAAAAACAGATTGAATTGCTGGAATAGCAAATAATGTACCAACTACTAACATTACTAGCAATAATATAAATTGAGCAATATTAGGAATTAAGATAGTTTTCAATTTTCTATTCAAAGTATCTGTGTCATCTAAGTATTTTACAGCTTGCTCTAGTGAGTTTGTAAGAGAACCTGATAACTCTCCTACTTTTATCATATTAATATATATGTAAGGGAATATATTTGAATAATATTCCATTGTGGTATACATATTTTCACCGGCTTCAACACCAGCTAGAATATCTTCCAATACACCTCTAAAAGACAAGTTCTCTGTACTGTCAATTATTGTATTCAAAGCATGAATATTATTGAAGTTTGCCTTTTTCAATAAATAAAAGTTTTGTGTAAATACAACTAAATCTCTTGAAGTTATTTTTTCTGTTTTTGCTAAATACAAATTAATTTTTTCTTTTGTAGTTAGCGTTTTTTTCCTAGCACCTAATCGTGTTGTATTTACATTTTTCATAATTTCTTGTATGTCTGTAACATTCTTTTTTTGTCTTTTAGTTGATTTTGCAGAACGATAAGAAACTTGTTCAATAGCTATAGGCAATAGATTACTGCTTTTTAATGACTTAATTAAGTTCTGTCTACTGCTAGCTTCTACTCTGTTTCTTACAATAACACCTGCTTTTGTTACAGCTCTATAAACATATGTAGGCATGTATTTTTCCTCCTATTTTATTTATTTCGCTTAATCTTTAATTGCATAATAGTTCTATTAAGTATTTCTAAGTTTTTCTCTTCTATTTGAGCTTTTGCTTGTTCTAAGGTAATTTTATCTTGTACAAAAAGCTCTGCCAAAGAATTTATTAAACCAATACTTCCTTTTTCCAAATTACTTTGTATAGCATCTTCAATTTCTGATACACTTAATTTATCTTTACGTATAATACCTGCAACAATATTATCAACTACCATTACTTCTGGTACTAATACTAACTTTCCATCTGTTCCCGGTAGCAATCTTTGTGATACAACCAATTTTAACAAAGCAGATAATAGATATTTGATACTAGCTTGATCTCTAACTTCATAGAAGTTAATCATTCTATCGATTGTTTCTGCACAAGATTTTGTATGTAATGTACCAATTACTAAATGTCCTGACTCTGCCATTTCAATAGCAGCTTCCATAGTTACCTTGTCACGAATCTCTCCTATTACTAATATATCACAATCTTCTCTCAATGAGTTCTTTACACCATCACTAAATGTTAAACTATCTCTACCTTTTCCTACTTCTTTTTGGACAATTAAAGATTTTTTTGAGTGATGTTTGTACTCTACTGGGTTTTCTAGTGTCAAGATTTTTTTATTTTGATTTTCATTAATATAATTAATTAAAGCATTTAATGTTGTACTTTTACCAGAATTAGTTTTACCAGTAACAAGTATCAATCCTTGTGGTTGATAAGTCATTCTTCTTACTATATCTGGAACTCCTAATGATTCATATTCTGGTAATTCATTTTTAATTAATCTTAGTGTACATAGTGGAATATCATCTGATAATGATATATTTACTCTTAGACGAATATCTTTGTATTCATATGAAGTATCCAATTTTCTAGTAGTATTAAATACTTCATCTTTATCAACATTTCCTCTTACTAGATAATCATATACTTCAGCCATATCTTCTGGCGTTAAAATTTTACTATTTGGCACAGGAACTAAATTTCTTGCAATTCTAAGCATTGGTTTATTATAACATATCAAATGCACATCAGATGCATCTAATTCCATAGCTTGGTCTAGTATCTTATCTAAATTCATAAGTTTCCTCCTTGGTTATTTAAAATATTAATAATTTTTTGTTTAATTCTTCTAATGTTGTATATCCGGCAACCACTTTTTTTATTCCGTCAACTACTAGTGGTTTGTAATTTTGAGATAAAGCTATTTTTCTTATTTCTAGACTTGATTTTCCTAACATGATAGCCTCTTTTATTTCATCTGTTAAATCTAATACTTCAAATATTCCCATTCTATCGTAATATCCAGTATTATTGCAATATTTACATCCCGGCGCATCATATGTTTTTCCAGTTACATCAAATTTAATACCATATTTTTCCCCAATACTTGTAATTAATTTCTTTTCTTCTTCATTATATTTTCTCTCATGTTTACACTTAGGGCATAGTTTTCTTACTAATCTTTGTGAAATACATGTTGCTAATGTACTTGAAATATCATAATCAGAAAGTCCCATTTTTCTTAATCTTGTAATAACTTCAACACTGTCAATTGTATGTATTGTTGATAATACATAATGACCTGTTTGACCAGCTTGAATTGCTATTTCTCCTGTTTCTGTATCTCTTATCTCTCCTACTAATATAATATCTGGGTCTTGTCTTAAAACTGTTCTAAGAGAACCTGAGAATGAAGAACGATTATCTATTTCAATTTGGTTTAATCCTTCAATTCTAATTTCAACTGGGTCTTCAATTGTAGTTATATTAATTTCTGGAGTATTCAAATAGTCCATAATACTATATAAACTTGTTGTTTTACCTTCACCAGTAGGTGCTGCAATAATTGTCATACTATTTCTTTTGTTTATACTTTTTCTTAAGTCATCTTCTGTTCCCGGAAATCCTAAATCAAATATATTTTTAATGTTGTCATTTTTCTTTAAAAGTCTTAAAACAAATTTTTCTCCATAAATATTTGGTTGAGAAGATACACGAATATTGTAATCTTCATAAAGTAATATTCTACCATCTTGTGATTCTTGTTTTTCTTGGTGCATATTAGAAATTGCTTTTAATCTTCCTATTATTTGTTGTTGTTTTTCTTTTTTTATTTTGGCAGCAGTGAAAAGTTCACCATCAATTCTATATCTAACTCTAACTTCTTCTGCCATTGGCTCTATATGTATATCACTAGCTCTTCTTTTCATTCCTGTTTTTATGATACTATCTACTAATCCAATAATAGTATCACTTTTATCTGAAACATCAAAATCAGATGTTACTTCACCTTCAAGTGATTTTAATATTTTTTCAATATCACTTTCAAATGTTATATAAGTTTCCATTACAAGGCCTTTATTTAATAATAGCAATCTAATAGTATTAATTGTTCTATTATTAACTGTATCGGCAAAGCATACTTTTATTCTTCCAGCTGATACTTCGAAAGGAATTGCTTTATTTTTTTGTGCCACATCTAAAGAAAAGTAATCTGTTAATCTTACTTTAATTGTTCCTTCTGTTAAGAGAATTCCCTTTTCACCTAGTATTTCTCCTATTGCCTCAATTAAAATATTAGAGTCGCAAACTTGTAATATGTGTAAAATATCCCCTATTTTTCTGCTTGGATGATCTTTTTGATATTGTAATGCTTCTGTTATGTCTCCTTCTTTAACAATACCCCTTTTAACTAATTCCATTCCTATTGGTTGTCTTCTTTTTGCATCCATATTTCTTACCTTCTTTCGTATCTATTCTTTTTTATTATACAACATTTTTTTAGGTTTTTGTTGCTTTTTATGAAATTACATAAATTTACTAATTTTTCAAAGTATATGTTTGTGTTTTTTCAGTTCCATTTACAGCTTTTAATGTAACTGTAATTACATTTTTGCCATTTTTTATTGCATGTTCAAATGTACATGTTTCAATTTTGCTACTTATTTTTACTTTATTTCTATATATACCCTGATTTGCTTCTATAAAGGTATATTGAACATCATTGTCAAATACGACATAATTTGGTTTGCACTCCAATACTTTTATATTTTCATGGTTTACTTCTTCTGTAAAAAAAGTATTAAATTTTGTATATTGCGTTACAGGGTCTATATTTTCAGTAGCATTATTGATATTTTTATAAAAAAATGTACTCAAAATACCTATAACACCTATTACAATTGACATTACAATAATATATATAGTTAAGGAAATAAGGGTAACACCTTTTTGTGATTTCATACTAAATCTCCTTTGATAGTACAGTAGAAAGTTCTACTTTTTGCTCTTGTGCTTTAAATCTGTATAGAATTTGTACAGTAACTTTTTTGACTACATCTGGAACTTTGCTTTTGTCTAAGTCGTTATAGTCTTGAATTATTATCCTTCTATAAAATCCATCTTTTATTTGTTGTGTTTCTGCTTCTTGTTCACTAGCTCCATATTTGATTTCTTGATTGTCTAATTCTGATTCTAATGTTTCAATTTTTTTAGTTTTTATGTTTTCAATTTCTTCTACTGCTAAAGCTGTTGCTTCTGATTTTAATTCTACTTCCTTTGAGGAACTGTTGATGCCATATATTAAACTTATAATAAGTGATACAAAAATAAAAAGTACAACAACAGATATTGCTATATCAACTCCAGTAAATCCTTTTTCACTTTTCATTCTTTTCTCCCCTTACCATCGATAGTTACTAACATATAATACTAACATTAACATTAATATATTAGCAATTCCTAAGTAACTACCAATGCTCAATTTTCGAGCAATTTGCTCATCTGATTTTCTATTTCTCCTTCTTCCTTGTTTTAACTTTTGTAATAGCATATAAAAGAAAATTGTTAAAAGTGTAAATATAATAGCATTTTCTGTTACATACTCTCCTGTGAACATTACCATGGTTATTACCATTAAAAGAATTCCTGTTACATAACTATTTTTGGCATACCATTTTAATGTTATTGTGTCTAAAAGTAAGACTATTATGTAAAAAATTAAATATATAATATATCTATATATACTAGACTCTTCTACTATGCATAGATATATCATATACATAATAGATATTACAATACCATAAACACTTACTGGTTTGTCTATTTTTAAGTTTTCTTTGTCAATTCCACATATAAGAAATAGGAATGTTATATATAGTGCCATAAAAGAATATTCTACTATTTTTTGGAATGTAATTGTGTAAATGTCCATTTTCATTAGATATGCTAATGCTACAAATACAATTCCTGATAATACTTCTATAATAAAATATCTTGGTCTTATTTTCTCTTTACAGTATCTGCATTTTCCTCTTAAAAATACATAACTAAATATTGGAATTAAGTCTAATAGCCCTAATTTATGATTGCAATTAGGACAGTAAGAATGTGTGTGTGTAATATCTTCTCTTTTAGGAATACGATATATGGCTAGCGTGTAAAAGCTACCAAATAATGATCCTATTATAAATAATAATATGTATAAAAATATGTTCATTTATTTTTTTCCTTTTTGTTTTATTTTAAATTTAGCCATACACACGTTGTGTGCGTATGGCTTTATTTTTAATTTCTTATTCAGCTGAAGTTGATACTGCTGGTAATGGTGGATATTCTGCTCTTTTTATAGTATAACTACCGTCTTCATTGCATGTTATAGTTCCAGAAATCGGTTGTTTCTTATCATCAACTATACCACTAGCTGCAGTAGTTTTTATAGTCAAAACAACTCCTGGCTTAGTTGGAGTTTCAATAGTACTTGTTCCAAGCTCATAATTGCTATCCAATCCATTCTTTTCTAAAAGCTTGTCTTTTGTATTTGTAAATTTACGTTCCACTACAAGAGAAGTATACTCACCATTTAAAGCCATATTAATTCTATCAGCAGCTTCTCCCCATGCATTACGTGCTTTAGTAGCATTAGCTTGTGTTAAAATTCCATTTTCACCCATAAGCATAGCAATTGAAACACCTGCTAAAATTAATAATACGATAATAGTGATAACTAATGCGATTAAAGTAATACCTTTTTGATTTTTCATAACGTATCCCTCCTTTTCTTTTGAATTTAATATATTTGATTTATATGAATTCAAATTCATATAACGTTAAAAACGAAATTATTTAGTTCCTCTATCAGGATATAATGTGCCACCACTTGTAATATTTACTGTAGTATTAGAAGTCACTGTATTTCCAGTAGTTTCTCCTCCTGTTGATGAATTGCCATTTTCTGCATTTCCCGCTTGCTCTTCATAAGGAGAAAATGGATGTGCCTTTCCCGGTTTATAAGTTTGCACTCTTTTCAAATTATTTAAATCAGTTGAATCTATTTCATAAGTCATAATAACTTGACTTTCATCTATTGTACTTGCTTCAGCTAACTCTTTACCAACATCTTCTGCTGTCACATATGATACTGGATTTGGTAATGTTTTTGACATAGGAACATAGTTATATAACAATATTCCTAATAATAAAATTATAGCTAAGCATAGCAACAATATTATAATTATTTCTTTTATAATAACTTTTGCCATATTTTTACTCCTTTACTCTTTATTGTGTATTTGTACTATTTGATGTTGTATTGGTAGTATTTGTTGTATTTGTATTTACTGAATTGACTGTATTAGTAGCATTTCCTGTTGTATTACTTGTTGTATTGCCAGTTGTATTTCCCGTTGTATTTTCATTTGTTTGTCCATCTGTTTGAGGAGTTACAACATTTAATGATGATATATCTTTAATAGTAATATCTCTACATGTAAAAGTACCTTGAAGATCTGTACCTGTCGTAGTTGAAGATTGCATTCTAAAATCTTCTATTTTAAAACCTAAAGTACTATCATTTTCTATATCTGATATAAAATCCATTATTGCAATATAAGTTCCATTAACTGTAAAATTTAAATTATAATTATCTTGTGCATTTGTGCTATCTTTTGTTATGTCCATTTTCAATACAGCACCTTCACTTGTTGCATAATTTCCCAATTTTACCCATAAAGTTTCAATTTCATATCTTTGAAGTTGATTTGCTGCTTGAATATCACTTGCTGAGCTAATTGCTGTCATATCTTCATAATCTTTTTTCTCTTTTTTTAGCTGTTGAAAATTTTCATCTATTGTATTTAAAGCTTCTTTATAGTCTTTTTCTACTAATTTGCTAGCTTGTTTAATTCTGTTATCTAGTTCTTCATACCTTTGTTGAATTCCTTTAAAGCTAAGAACTTCTATTTTTCCTATTCCAAAGCCATTTAATACAATAAAAACAGAAAGTGCTATTAAAAGTCCAATTAAGATTATTAATAATAACTTTTTCATGGTAATTCTCCTTCTATTTTAATTGTTACAATGCTGTTATCTTTTTGTCCTGAGGTTGCTATAGTATTAGCTAAAATAACGTCTGCTTTTATCTTTGATACAAAAATACCCAATTGCTCATATTTGCTAGACTGTGCTGTGATAACTATATGTGTACCAGTTGTATTTTCAATTGAAGTTAATTGAACACGGTCTGGTATAACCATCATTATTTGGTTTAATAAGTTTGGTATTGCATTTCTAGTTTTATTTCTATCTGTTATTTTATTGTTAGCTTCTTCAAGATTTCTTATCATAGTAGAATAATTGTTAGTTCTAGTCTTAATCTTTTCATTATCTGCATTTGCAAGGCTAATTTGCTCATTTGTTGAACTAATTGATTCATCTGCTTCTTGATGTTTCTTTTTCATTTGGCTTGCTAATAATCCTGAAAATCCACTATATATGATTACTAGTAATAAAAACGCAACTGCAACTCTTACCATATAAGTTTCAATTCTATCTAATTTTTGTCCTAAATCCCAAACTAATATACCTCCAAAGCTTGTCCTATTTTTAAGTGCTTTGCTTGGATCAATGTCTCTTTTCATCCAATCTGGAAGTCTATCTGTAAAAGTTGGGTTTTTAAAATTCATTCCCTCTATTCCTTCTCCTATTCCCATAAGTCCCATGGAAATAGCAGAATTCACTTCAATATAATCCTTTATGCTTATATCTTTTGTATTTTGTATGAAATATGGTTTTAATATTTCACAATCTATATCTCCTAAGAATTCTTGGAAATATAAATCAATATTATTAATTAGTGCTGCAGTTCCTGATATATATACTTTTCTAATTCTTTCTGCATTATTTGCTATAATTTCTTTAACTTTACCTACTATACTATATAGTGTAGGCATAATATCTTCTAAGTAGCTTGATTGTTCTGCTTGTAATTCTTTACCTTCTGAAGTATATATTGTTGTATTTTTACATATTTCATAAGAATTTGAATAAGAATTTTCTTTTAAATTTATTTTTGCAAGAAAGTCTTTGCTTCCTTCTTCTATAATATCAACATTGTAAATTTGATTTTGTAATATGGTTGTTACTCTTGTACTTTCCTCTATATTTACTATAAGGCAATTTTCTTCTTCTTGAGCATTTGTATTAAGTAAGCTAGGTATTGCCATAGCAACTGGTGTCATAGTTGATAATCTATATCCTTCTACTTGTTTTGCTCTTTTATCTAATTCTATTTTATTTTCAGCAACATGAATAACTTTAATTTTTTCTTTATCATCTTGATTTCCTACAACTGCATATCTAGTTTCAAATACATTAGGATTATATCCTTTTTCTGTGCAAAATGAGTCAAATTCTGTCTTTATTGCTTTTTGTAAGTCACTCTTTGTAAGTAAAGCAAACATATCAAAATAGTTATACATTTCTTCTGACAAATTAATGCTAATTGGCGTTTTCTGGCTGTATGTTTCTTGAATAAGTTGCTTAATTGCATCACCAATTTTTTCATAGAATTTAATTCCAAATGATTCTACTTTTATATTGTCATGATCTTTAGAAACTTTTGCATATTTAATTATATTTTCCTCTACGTATAGTCCTAAACAACTTGTACTTGCCATTGTTTTCTCCTTTTTTTTTGATATATTTTTATTTTTTACAAATTGCACAAATACATACTTGAATAATTTACATGTTATTTCAAATATATCTATATTTTATCTTTATTCGCCAAAAAGTCAATATGTTTAACACACTTGTAATAAAAAAGTAATATTTTTGTAATACTATGCTTTTTCTTGCTTTTTATGTACTTTACAAATAAAAAAACCATCTGTTTCTTCATTCGGGTAAACTTGCAAAAATTGCCCTTTTTTTATAAATTTTTGAAAAAATTTGTTTATATTTTTTATTTCTTCAATTTCAAAATTAGAATTACTTTCAATAAATTTTTCTATCAATATTTCATTTTCTTCTGGCAATATACTACAAGTTGAATATACCAATTCTCCCCCTTCTTTTAAATACTTCGAGCATTGATTTAATATTTTTTCTTGTAATTTAGTGATTTCCTCTAAATCTTCTTTTTCTTTTTTCCATTTTATATCTGGTTTTCTTTTTAGCACTCCAATTCCTAAGCATGGCACATCTAGTAGAATTTTGTCGAAATATCCTAGATATTTTTCTTCTAATAAAGTTGCATCTTTCACTTCTGTTTTTATAATAGAAGTTCCTAACCTTTTTGCAGTATCCTCTACTAATTTTACTCTGTGTTGATGAATATCCCAAGCTATTATTTCGCCATCATTATTCATAATTTGTGCCATATAAGTAGTCTTTCCTCCCGGGCTACTACACGCATCTAAAACTTTTTCTCCTTTTTTAGGATTTAAAATAAGTGGTATTAGACCTGCTGTTTCATCTTGAATTGTAAATTTTCCCTCTTGAAAAGACTTTAAATTTTCAAGATTTTTTGCTCCTTCTACAACTAAAAAATCATTTAAAATTCCTTGTGTTACAACTATATTTTCTTCTTGCAATTCTTTTATTAGTGTCTGCTTATTTGTTTTTAATGTATTAATACGAAGGTTCAATTTTGGTCTTAAATTAGAATTTTTGCAAATCTTTTCAACTTCTTCAATTGAATTATCTTTTAATAGTTCATCAATTATCCATAAAGGCATAGACGTAGTTTTAGAAATTCTTTCTTTATCATCTTCTATTTCAAAAAATTCATCATAGTCATTTTTATCAATCTTTCTTAAAATTGCATTTACAAAATTACTACTTGCTTTGTGTCCATAGTGTTTAGCAAGATTTACGCCTTCATTTACTGCTGCTGATTTTGGCACTTTGTCTAAAAATACAATTTGATATATACTCATTCTTAAAATATTTAAAATCCATGGTGAAATTTTCTTTATTTTTATTGTAGAATATTTTTTTATTATTTCATCAATTGTCAATTTCCATGTCACGCATCCATATACAATTTCCGATATAAATCCAATGTCTCTGGCATCTAAATTTTTTGAACTTTTTCTTGCTTGTTTTAAAGTTTCATCTAATGCAATATTACTATAAGCTTCATTTTTGTCGATATCATATAACACTTTTAATGCTAGTTCGCGAACTTTATCCATTTTTATTTCCTTCCTCGATATAACTGGTTTAAATTGATTATATAATTTTTTAATAAAAATTTCCACTTATTTTGTATATTTTTTCTAGTTTTAGGAAAAGATATTGATAAAAGATTTTTGGAGGTTGATTATGGATATAAAAAAGCATTTAATTATAACTGGTAGTTCTGATGTTTCTTGGAAGGATGCTATTGTCAAGGCTGTTTCAGAGGCATCTAAGTCAATTGACTATTTATCAGAAGTAAAAATTTTAGAACAAAGAGCTAATATTGATGGTGACAAAATTGTCGAATATTTTGTTGATTTAGATATTAGTTTTACAGTTGATTTAAATAGAAAAAATAATTAATTTAGGAGGTTTATTATGAATCCATTAGAAACAAAACAAGCATATCAAGATTACGTTGATAAAAAATCACCAAACTCACCTATTTGGAAAAATTGTTTTAATGCTTTTTGGGTTGGTGGTTTAATATGCACAATTGGGCAAGTTATACTTAATATATGTAAAGAAAGAGGTTTTGATACTCAAACTTCTGGCACAATTGTTTCCATTTTATTAATTGGTATTTCTGCTTTTTTAACAGGCTTGAATTTATTTAATAAAATAGGAAAATTCGCCGGTGCCGGTTCTTTAATTCCAATTACTGGATTTGCAAATTCTATTGTTTCACCTGCCATGGAATATAAATCAGAAGGTTATGTAATGGGTGTTGGTAGCAAAATGTTTACTGTTGCTGGACCTGTTCTAGTTTTTGGTATTTCTG
>CANRLE010000005.1 GCA_947631385.1 uncultured Clostridia bacterium
TACACAAATCGTTTTTCCAGTATGGGTTGCAACTATATGTGCCGCAATAGCGCGGTATAACAGCATCTAAGTTGTTGATAAAATACAGCAAAAAGGAGTAAAATAATGACATTTATCAACTTTATATCAAATTTAGCAATGCCACTAATAATTTTAATAATAATTACATATGGAGTAATAGAAAAAAACAAAGTATTTGACACTTTTTTAGAAGGTGCAAAAGAAGGTTTAGATATAGTAATTAGCATTTTACCAACTTTAATTGGATTATTTGTTGCTATTGGAGCTCTAAGAAGTTCAGGGATTTTAGATATAATTATACATTTTATAACACCATTATTAAATGTATTTCATTTTCCAAATGAAATTATGCCATTAGCTATGCTTAGACCGATTTCAGGAAGCGGCTCGATAGCTATTGCAACAGATATTATGAAAAACTATGGAGTAGATACAAATATAGGAATGATAGCATCTACAATAATGGGTTCAACAGAAACAACATTGTATACAATTGCAATTTATACCAGTTGTGTAAAAATAAAAAAGACCAGATTTGTATTACTGGCAGCTTTAGTGGCAGATATTGTGGGAATGATTGTAAGTGTAGGAATATGTAGAATTATGTCGTAAAGTTTTTGTTGACAAATGGAAAAAACTGGTATATAATTGGACCATGATAACAAAAATTTTATTATTTATATTCATTTTTTTAATCGTAAAAAAGATTATAATTCATTTATTAACAAAACAAATCTTAAAAGAGATTTCCTAATTACAAGTTTTTAATTTTGTAGAGAAAATATCCCCCTGAAAAATAAATTAAACTAATAAAAAATATTTTGTTCAGCCCCTATTTATTATGAAATGATTGTTTTTTCTTATTTTCTCTACAAATTCAATTAAATATAATTATCTATGATAAATTTCGCCGTTAGTAATTTTAAAAGCCCTAAAAATTTGCTCTAAAAGAAATACACGAATAAGTTGATGAGGAAAAGTCATATTAGAAAAGCTTATTTTTTGATGGCATAAACTTAATAAATCTTGATTTAATCCTAAAGAGCCACCAATAATAAAAGTAATATGGCTAGAAGTCATAGAAATCTTATCAATCTCCAAAGAAAAATCTTCTGAAGAAAGAGCTTTTCCTTTCAAATCTAAAGCAATTATGTAAGAATCCTTTTTTAGATGACTAATAATATTATTATTTTCTTTTGTCTTAATATCATTTGCTAAACTATTATTCAACTTGTCTGGTATCTTTTCATCTGGTAACTCTAAAATATCTAATTTACAATAACGAGACAACCTTTTACTATATTCATTAATAGCATCTTTTAAATAAGTTTCCTTTAATTTACCAACACAGATAATTTGAATTGTTAACATTATACACTCCTAAATATGTATTAATTTGCTAGGAACATCTCTACTAGCAACACATAAGCTTAAATTACTTTGGTCAAAATTATGATTAGCAATTAACTCATCAACTACTGTTTGATAAGCAAGCTCTGGAAAATTGCTTTCTTTGCTCAAATGACCTAGCATAGCATTTTTCAATCCAGAGGACAATAAATGTGAAATTGTTTTGCCAGCAATTTCGTTAGATAAATGACCAGTTGGACCAGCAATTCTAGCTTTTAGTGGAAAAGGATAAGAAGAACAACGTAGAACTTCAGGGTCATAATTTGCTTCCAAAAGTATAAATAAACTTTCTTCTAAATTATTTAAAATATTATCTGTCATATGTCCAATATCAGTAGCTATACTTATCTTTTTAGTACCATTCCATATATTAAATCCACAAGGATTAGCTGCATCATGTGGAATAGAAAAAGGCTTAATATCTAAATCTCCAATAGAAAACTTATCAGTAACTTTAAAAGTTTTAATATTATTACTAGATATTTTATCTCTTTGCTTTGGCATAGCATCTAAGGTTTCTTGATTAACAAAAACAGGTAAATCGAATTTATTTGAAAAAGTACCCAAACCTTGAACATGGTCTGTATGTTCATGTGTAACAAGAATTCCATCTAAAGTAGAAGGTTCAATATTCATATCTAATAATGCATTTTCGATTTTCTTACTACTTACTCCAGCATCAACCAAGAGTCTTGTGTTATTTGTTTCAATAAATAAACTATTACCACTACTTCCACTATATAAACTACAAAAATTAAACATTTCTTTATACATTCCTTTGTTATTCTTTTACTCTTTTGATATTAGCTCCAATTTTTTTAAATTTTTCCTCTATATTTTCATATCCTCTATCAATATGTTCTAAATTTTGAATTTCTGTTGTGCCCTCTGCAGCTATTCCAGCAATAACAAGTGCAGCACCTGCACGTAAATCGGAAGAACATACAGGAGCGCCAGTTAATTTTTTTACACCTTCAAAAAAGGCAGATTTGCCTTGGGCTGTAATTTTAGCACCCATTTTATTTAATTCTTCTGTATATTGAAATCTAGAATCCCAAATACTTTCATGAATCATACTATTTCCATTTGCTAAAGCCAATACAACACCCATTTGTGGTTGTAAATCAGTTGGAAATCCAGGATAAGGTAATGTTTTAATAGTAGCCTTACTTGGTCTTTTATTGCACCAAACATGAATACTATCAATATTATCTTCTACATTTCCACCTACTTCGATAATTTTGGCAGTAATAGACTCTAAATGCTTAGTAATACAATTTTTAATAACCAAGTCACCTCTAGTTGCCACAGCAGCAAGCATAAAAGTACCAGCTTCAATTTGGTCAGGAACGACAGAATAACTAGCATTTCCATGTAATTTTGAAACACCGTTAATTTTAATAACATCAGTTCCAGCGCCTCTAATATCAGCACCCATTGTATTTAAAAAGTTTGCTACGTCAACAATATGAGGCTCTTTTGCAGCATTATCAATAATAGTAGTTCCCTTTGCTAAAACGCTTGCTAGCATAACATTAATAGTTGCTCCAACAGAAACAATATCCATATAAATAGGGCATCCTGTCAATTTTTTAGCCTTTGCATAAATAGTACCCTTTTCAACAGTAACAGTAGCACCTAATCTTTCAAAACCTTTAATATGTTGGTCAATAGGTCTAGCTCCAAGCTTACATCCGCCAGGCATACCAACTTCAATTTCTCCTTTTCGACCTAGCATGGCTCCAATAATATAATAAGAAGCTCTAAATTTACTAGTTAAATCTAAAGGTGCTTTAGTTGTTGTTATATTTGATGTATCAACAGTAATACTATTTTTATTGTTCCAAGTTATTTTAGCACCTAACTTTTCTAATATTTCACAAGATATTTTAATATCGCTTATATTTGGCAAATTTTCAATAGTACAGCTACCATTAATTAAAAGAGTAGCAGGTAAAATTGCAACAGCTGCATTCTTAGCACCACTAATAGAAACTTCACCTTTCAAAGATGTTGGACCTTCTATAATCAATTTTTCCAATTTAATAACCCCCAGTATAATATCTTTGCGTTAAAAAAGAGTGTTGATATAACACTCTATTACTATTAAAATATAACATAAACTTGCGACGAATGCAACTATTTTTTAGCAGTAATTAGACCTGTATTTGTAAAAAACTCTAATAATTTAAATTTAAACTGTACTTTATGGTTAGAAGAATCGGAAACTAAAGCAAATTCTTCTTCTGTTAAATTATCTTTCATTACGTCTTTAGATTCATCTGGTACAATACCAGAGCTAATATCTACAAAGCATAGGGGAGGGAACATTACACACCACCAGTTTTGGCCTTTAGCTTCTCCAATTTCAACTCTTAAGGCATCATAATATCCAGCTGGTAAAGAGATATCTCCATAATTTTTTGTAGGAAATTCAAAATTTCCAATATTTATTTTAACACTATATGAATAACCATTTTCTTTTATTGTGTTAGTAGCAATTTCTTCAAATTTATTTTTATTTTCTTCAACAATTGAAATAGCTTCTTGCTTTGATTTACAATCTTTACAAATAGAATTCATATAAGATAATAAATTATCACGCACTATATATTTTAAATCTTGATCTTCTTTACTATCACTATTAGCAATTACATGCAAACGAAAAACACTATTTGCAATATCACTAGAAATATTTTGTGCATAAGAAATGGCACAAATAGAACTATATAGAAAAAGAAGAAAAGTCAAGATAATTACCATTTTTAAATTTTTTTTCATAAGTTTGCCTCCTTTACTATCATTATTAACAATTTAGAAAATTTTATACAAAAATAGAAAAAATATTGTTTGTCGAATTGTGCGATGAATTTATTTGAAATATTATTGACATATTTGTAAAGAAATGGTAAAATTTACCAGTAATCAAAAATGAAAACACAAGAGTTCCGTAGAAATTTATTAAAGGAAGGACGAGTGTCTAATGAAAAAAGAAGAAAATACGAAAGAAAAAATATGTGCATTTTATGCAAGTGATTATCATTTTGAAATGATAAGTTTACCTTATATCAACAAAAAAATGGAAGAAAATAATGATGTAGTAATTTTAACAGAAAATGATTTAGAAGAAACAATGCAAACATTTTTAAGTAAAATAAATTTAAAAGAAGAAAAAAAGGAAAAAATATTAAAATTAAATTGGAAAAATAATAATTTAGAAAAAATAAATAAATTGAAAGAAAAAATAAATGAAAAAAAGAATTTAATAATTTTTATAAAAGGAAAAGAAAGTTATATTAATTATACAAATCGCAAAATAGGAAAATGGATTCCAGAAAAAAAGGAAGTTAAAATTGTAGATTGTTATAATATTGAAGAAGTAGGAGAAAATCTAGAAGAAATCGTATCAAAATATCAAAAAATTTTGCGTACAGCAGGGGAGATAGAAGTATAATTGTAAATATAAAAAACATGGAAATATTTTTTATTTCCATGTTTTGATACTTATCTTAAATTAATAAAATTATCCTCTGGAGTAGTTGTTTTCACATCATCATTAGATTCTAAGTTAGGAGTATCTGGTTTAGTTTTCATATGAGACCTAATACTTTGTACACTAGCTTTTGTGCGTTCTCTTTCTTCAGCCAGAATCTGTTCTACATCCAGGTTATTAGCATTTTTCTCAATATGATTATCCGCATTATATACTTTAATTCCATCAAAATTCTTTGCTTTTGTTTCTTTTTGTGTTTCTGGTTCAGAAGCAGTAGTAGGTTGTTGAGTTGTATTAGGAAGTTGATTTTCAATATTACTTAGAGTTTCATTCTTATCAAAAAGTTTTCCTAAAACTTTAGCACCTAAACGTTTTTCTGTTCTAGCAAATTTATTTCTTCTAAATTTTTCTAGTATGCTTATTCCTTGTAAGTTATGAATTAATTCAAAAGGCAAATCTTTTTTTGTATGTAGACTAGAAATATAGTCTTTTAATTGTTCTGGATTTTTTTCTAAAGCTATTACAATTTCTGGATTTACTTTTCTACGTAGTAATAGTCCTCTAAAAAATCCTCCTGCAATTTCTTTACATTTTTTTGCTATATCTAAATTTTTAAATATTAATTTTTTTGACTCAAAGGCATCTTTTATAGTTTCTGTTTTGTCATTGCCTTTGTTATCTTTCCAATAAATAGTTCCATCTTTTTCTGATATTTCAACATATTCAATTTTTTTTGCAGTTTCTTCTGAGTTACTTTCTAATTTTTCTTTAATTTCTTTTTCTACTTTATCCATTGTTTCTAACGTTGCAAGAGGGTAAGATATTTTATGCTTTGGATTATTTTCAATAGAGCTTCTTAATTTTCCTAAATCTCTAAAAAAGTCATTACTATTGTTAGTAGCAGTATTATTATTTTCTTGAGGTTTTTCTTCAGGACTTTTTTGTTCAAGCATAAAATCTCCTGTATAAATTTGATCATCTGGTAATTCAGGAGGCATTTTGAATGGATCAATTAAAGAATTTCTATAAATTTCACATTTTTTTGAAGTCTCTTGAAGTTCATACTTTTGTTGAATCAAATTTGTTATATCTTCATTGATTTTTTTGAAATCTTCTCCATTTGTTGGATTACCATTTTCATCATATACATAAGAAAAATTATTCATTTCTAATTGCTTTGTTTTACGCATCATTTCTATTTCTAGTAATTTTTCATCTGTTTCTTTTTTTAGTTGCATTAATTCTTTTCTAGTGCTATCTTGTAAATCATTAACTTTTTTATAAATTTCTTCTCTTAAAACTCTTTCTTTTTGTCTTTTTTCAGTTATCATTTCTTGTCTTTCTTCTTGTAATTTTTCTAGTTCTGTATTAATTTCTTCTTTTCTATGTGTTCTAGCTGAAGTTCTATCTTTTTTTAATCTTTTTACTTCTTCTTGAATTGTTTGACTTTCTTGATCAGTTTCTTCTAATTTCTTTTTATATTCTGCCTTTAGTTTACTATCTGTAACTTGCTCCATTTCTTTTTCTAATCTTTCTCTATGTAAAGCATTTCTATTTAATTCTATTTCTTTGTCTTTAATTCCTTGATTTAACATTTCAATACTCAAAGAATCTTTTTTTAGAGATAACTTCTTTTTATTAATTTCATCATCCTTTTTTATTAATTCTACGTTTTTATCTGTCTTCATAAAATTTTGTTCTTGTTCTTGATAATGCTTCATGATATCTTCAACATTTTTTGTATCCATTAAAAATCCCCTTCCTTTCAAGGTAATGTAAATTTAATAACATTCTCTTATATTATATCATGTGCACATAAATTTTTCAACAATTTTATGTAAAATTACATAAAATTTAATAAAAATGTAATATCTTGGTAACAATTGTTAAAATAAAAAAGAAACAGATAATTGATTTAATTATTTGTTTCTTGTAGGGAAATCAAACTTCTTTGTGCTAATTTTGAATATCGTTCTTTCTTATCATTTATCTTTTTACCATCTAACTCTGGTAAAATACCAAAATTTGCATTCATTGGTTGAAAATTAGAATTAGGTGAAGAAACATATTTTGCCAAAGCACCGATAACAGTATATTCTGGAAAAATAATTTTTTTAGAATTATTTTTAAAATTACATATAGCGTTTAGAGAAGCGACCATCCCAGAAGAAATAGACTCTACATACCCTTCTACACCAGTAATTTGACCAGCAAAATATAAATTAGGTAAATTTTTTAAACAATAAGTCTCATCAAGTAATATACTAGAATTAATATAAGTATTTCTGTGCATAACACCATATTTAACAAATTCGGCTTGTTGCAAACCAGGAATCATAGAAAAGACTCTTTTTTGCTCTCCAAATTTTAAGTTCGTTTGAAAACCAACCATATTATATAATTGGGCTTGTTTATCATCTTGTCTTAACTGAACAATTGCATAAGATCGTTTTGCTGTTCTTGGGTCGTCAAAACCGACAGGCTTAAGCGGACCAAAACGTAAAGTATCTAATCCTCTTTTTGCCATAATTTCAATTGGCATACAACCTTCAAAAATTTCTCTTTTTTCAAAATCATGCAAAGTAACAATTTCTGCATCAACCAAAGCCTTCCAAAATGATTCATATTCTTCTTTGCTCATAGGAAGATTGATATAACTTGGACTTTCAAGATTTTGCTTTGCTAATCTTTCTTTCCATATAACTTCTGTTTCATCTTTCTTTTTTTCTTGTTCATAACGATTCCCATAAAAAGCGATTGAAAAATCAATACTATCTTTTTGTAAAATAGGAGCAGCAGCATCATAAAAATATAATTTATCTTGACCTGTAATACATTGGATTTCTTCAACTAATTTTGGAGATGTCAAAGGACCAGTTGCGATTATAACAATGCCGTTTTTAATAAGCTCTTTAATATCAGTAACTTCTTGATAAATTATTTCAATGTATGGATTATTTTTAATTTCTTCTGTTACCATTTGAGAAAAAGCTTCTCTATCAACTGCTAGAGCCTGACCAGCTGGCACACTTGTCTTATCTGCAATTTTAATTAAAAGTGAATCTAACATTCGCAATTCTTCTTTTAGCAAACCACAAGCATTTGTTAGCAAATTAGATTTAAAAGAATTACTACATACAATCTCAGCCAAATTTTCACTACTATGAGCAGGCGAATATTTAATAGGTTTCATTTCATATAATTTTACTTTAATTTTTTGTTTAGCAATTTGGTAAGCTGCTTCACATCCAGCTAAACCACCGCCAATAATTGTAATAAAATCATTCATTAATCTCTTTCCTTTATTTTAAATTGGTGAGCAGGAATCCTGCTCACCGTGACTAATTCAGTCACTTTTTGGACTTCTCACAGTTTTGATTTCCTACTGTGCAGGAAGTTTTACAAGCTGACTGGCAAGAAGTTTGGCATTCGCCACAACTTTATTCATTAAACAAATTCATAATTTCTTCTTTAGAAAATTTGTTAATAAAAGAAGGTTTTGTACTCAACATATTATCCACTAATTCAGCTTTTTTCTGTTGCAACTCATAAATCTTTTCCTCAATTGAATTTTTAGTAATTAGTTTATAAACTTGAACATTATTCTTTTGACCAATGCGATAAGCTCTGTCAGTTGCTTGATTTTCAGTAGAAATATTCCACCATGGATCATAATGAATAACCATATCAGCACCAGTCAAATTTAGTCCTGTTCCACCAGCTTTCAAAGAAATCAAAAATACTTTAATTTCAGGATTTTCATTAAACTCATCAACTAAATTAATTCTATCATCTACTTTTGTACTACCAGTTAATTTAAAATATTTAATATTCCTTTGTGTTAGTTCCTTTTCAATAATATTAAACATAGAAGTATAACCTGAAAATAATAAAATTTTATGACCTCCATTTGTTGCATCTTCTATAAGCTCTATACATTGTTCTAGTTTACTACTTTCACCTTGATAATTCTCTATAAATAAGCTAGGATGACAACAAATTTGTCTTAATCTTGTTAAAGCTGCCAAAATCTGCATATGACTTTTTTCATAACCATTTAATTTTATTTTATCTGCAATTTCTTGCTTTGCTTGTGCTAAGTAACTAATATAAATATTTTTTTGTTCTTCACCCATTTCATTATTCATAATAGTAATTGTTTTTTCAGGAAGTTCTGTTAATACCTCTTTTTTATTTCTTCGCAAAACAAAAGGTGCAATTAGCATTTTTAATTTTTTCATAATACTTTGATTTTCTTCTTTTACAATAGGCATTTCATATAAAGCTTTAAATTTTTTATAAGTAAATAAATAGCCTGGCATAATAAAATCAAAAATAGACCATAATTCTGCTAATGAATTTTCAATTGGAGTTCCAGTCAAAGCATAGCGAGTTTCGGATTTAAGCTGTTTTATTGTTTTTGCATTTTGAGTATTACTATTTTTTAAATATTGTGCTTCATCTGCTATTATATACTTAAATTTGTAATCCATTTGTTTATACAATTCAATATCTCTTTTTAATAAATCATAAGATGTAATGACCAAATCATAATCATTTATTTGTTCAATTTGCCTTTTTCTTTCTGCTAAGGTTCCTCTTATCACCAAAGTGTTTAAATCCTGTGCAAACTTATTAGCTTCATTTTGCCAATTTAAAGTTAAAGAACTAGGGCAGATTACCAAACTAGCCTTTTTTTGTAAATTACCCTCAAACTGTTCTTGACCGGGAATAATATTTTCATTTTGTGATTGATTTTGAACATAATCAACAATTACAGCAAGCATTTGGATAGTTTTTCCAAGTCCCATATCATCAGCTAGAATTCCACCAAACTTATAATGGTCTAGAATTTTTAGCCATTTATATCCTATTTTTTGATAATATCTTAAAACAGGTTCCAAATTTTTAGGTACTTGAATTTCTTCCATTTGGTCTTGATTTAAATCACTCACTAATTTTCTATATTCCAAATTTTTGGTAATTTCAGTAGTTTTTAGAGTTTTTAACAATTCATTCAAATATAGAGTTCGGTTAACTGGTAATTTTAGTTCACCATTTTCTAAATCTTTGTAATCAATATCCATTCCAGTTATTAATTTATTTAAAAAAGAAATTTCTTTATTATCTTCTAAATTTATAAAACTTCCATCTTTTAAGCGATAATATTTCTTTTTTAAATTATATTTATCCATAATATCTTTTAATTCTTCTACATTTATATCTAAATTTTGTAAATCAACTGATAATAAATTATTTTCTACTTTAACACCAACATTTCCTATTTTAGGTTGATGAATTTGTTTAGTTTTAAAATTATCAGTTGCAAGCACTTCAAACGTTTGCATATAATATTGAATATCTTCAGCTAAAAATTCGTAAATTTTATCATTATTAGGTAAAATAAATCTCAAATTTTTACTATCAAACATAAAACCTGTTTTACGGAATGCATTTAAAGCTTGAGTTTCTTTAATAATATTTCTTGGAAAATTCAATTTTAATGTTTCATCAAGAGGATTAAACTCATGTCCTTCATAATTAAATCTAATTTCAGCTATTAAAAAATCATTTTTATCAAAATCTAAATAGACTTTGACATTTAAATCTTTTGGTTTATATTCTTTTAATTCTTCTTCTGGAATATTCTCGATTATTATTGCTTTTTTTACTTTTGGTATAATAATAGAAAATAATTGAGTTAATTCGTTTTTTCCTAATGATACTTCTGTCATATAATTTTGTCTAAATAATTCTAAAAGCCTTAAATTAGTATTTTCAAACTCTTTTGTGCAACGGTATAATTTTTTATCATCTAATACATATTTATATTTTTTCCCTTTTAATATTGTCACATTAAAAATATCAATATTTGGGACAATTTCATATTCATTATTATTTACCTTTTTTAGCTTAAATTCAATATTTGGCTGGCTTTCAGTAAATTCAATTTCATCTGTATTGTAATCTTTTTGAAAGGGAATTAAAGTTCCTTTTAATACATCAAATAAATCATCAATACCGCTATTTCCTAAAATGATGCTAGTATCGCTTAATGCTTTTCCGTAATAGCGGTAATTACTATTAGAATTAGAATTTGCGTATTTTATAATTTCAGCATATTGCATAATAAAATCTAATAATGACTTACTATTTTCTTCAAAAACGTCTCTTGTATGTACAAACTGTAATTTTTCGCCATAGCGATAAAATGATTTTTCTATCATTCTAGTGTAAAATTCTGATAAATCTTTAATTTTATACATTTTTTTAGAACCAATTTTGAATTCTACTTTCATATCTCCTGAAAATTTGTCATATATAATTTTTGGTTCAATTTTTATAGTTCCTTTGTTTTTTAATTCAATTTCTTCGTTATGATCAATTTCATCTATTTCTTCATTGTAAAAGGTGGTTACTAGTTGCTTGAAATTTCTATATTGTTTTGTATTATTTTCTTGATTTTCTAGCATTTCTTTATCTCCTTTTCTGGCAAACTATTATATATTATTTTTAGAAAAAAATCAAGTAAATATAATACAAAAAAACACATCTAACTATTTAAGTTAAATGTGCTTTTTTGTCTAAGAAGTGGTAAGGATTAATTTTTCTTTGTTATTTTTTAAATTGTCATAATATTGTGCAATTAATTCATCTAGTTCTATACTTAGTTGATAAATAATTTTGTAATCATCGCCTTGTTCAATACTCTTATTTAGTTTGTCTCGTAATATACAAATTTCATCATTCAACATATTTTACTCCATCCCTTCCTTTCTCAAGGCAAATTACTTTTTTCTCATTCTGTAATTATAAATTATCATATTAAGGACTTCAAGTCAAGTATTTTCAATGGCTTTTGGCAACTTTCGTATGACAACATTTTACTTTTTTCGACATAATTAGACAATAAAAAACGGTATTTAATTTTTTTATTATTAAATACCAATTTTTTTACATTTTTTTATTTTCTAAAAATATACATTTTTTCTTAGTTTTTTACAACAGAAAGAATCATTTTATCCTCTTTAAAGACATCATTTAATATTTGTTTTAAATATTCTACAGTAATACCTTCTATTTCTTCTAAATAGTCAAAACTATTAATACCTTTAAAATAATCACCTAAAAACATTCTTGCAATATCAGCAACATCATTATATTCCTTTATATAACCGCCATAAATCATCTTTTTAATACGATTAAAATCTTTCTCAGGAATACCATTTTCTTTAAGACTGGCAACTTCTCTTTTAAATTTTTCATATACTTTTTCTGGGTCAGGTGATTGTCCACTAATTAAAGCATGTGCATAAATATTAGTAAACTCATATTCTAAAGTAGGCTGTGCATAAATAATTCCTTCATTATATAACTCTTTATATAAATTTGAACTTCTTCCTAGCATAATATTTAGTAGAATTTCAATAGCAATATGTTTCTTTTCTTTTCCTTCACAATTCACAACATCTTTAATTCCAATTGTATAAAGAGGTTGGCTAACTTCAAGTTTCTGTTCTATTCTATCTTGAACAATAGTATCTGGCTCATTTGGATAAACTCTTTTTATTTCTCCACTTGCCTTAGTATCAATTAATCTTTTTTTAACTTCTTCAACAATAGCTTCTGGCTCGAAATCTCCACATAAAACCATAGCCATATTAGAAGGATTATAAAATGTTTGGTAACATTTATATAAAATTTCTTTATCAATTTTACTAATTGTTTCAATTGTTCCTACTATATCGATTTTAACAGGATTATTATGATACATAGCTTTCATAGCATTTAAGTAAACACGCCATTCTGGATAATCATCATACATCATAATTTCTTGTCCAATAATACCTTTTTCTTTTTCTACATTTTCATCTGTAAAATATGGATGTTGAACATAGTCCATAAGCTCGTCCATAGCCTCATAAAAATTATCTGTACACTCAAATAAATAAGCAGTATGATCATTTGTAGTATAAGCATTAGCTTCCACACCCAAAGATGTTAAAACATCTAAACTATTAGTACCATTTTCTTGTTCAAATAACTTATGTTCTAGAAAATGAGCAACACCGTTAGGGACAGTTGTTATATCTGTTTCTCCTGGTACAACAAAACTGCTTTCATTAGAACCATAATGAGTTCCCCATATCATATATTTTTTTTGCATTCCATGTTTAGGAATAATCATAACAGTTAGACCATTTTCTAATTTTTCTATATACACTTTTTCTTTTACCTTTAAGTTTTCGACAACTTGCATTTTTTCTCCTCCTTATGAATAATTAATCCTTTAAAAAATAAATTGTATTAATATATACATTTTTTGCAATATTAACAATATTTTCTTTATTTACTTTTTCAATTCTTTTTTTGTAATCTTCAATAGAAATATTACTTTCTGACAATTCTTGTCCAAAATAATAAGTAATTCCTGTATCTTGCTCATCATCAATAGTGTCAATTGTTGCAATAATTCCTTTCTTAGCATTAGCAATATCTTCCTCAGTAAAATTACCATTTTTCATATCTTCTATTTGTTGTTTAATTAATGATAATGCTTTATCATAATTTCCTATTTCAATTCCACAATTAACAAAAATATTATTTTTATATCTTAAATAATTAGAACTTGCTACATAAGCTAAATGAGCTTTTTCTCTTACATTTTGGAACATCTTAGAATTTGCACTTCCACCTAAGATACTATTATAAATCAAAGCATCATAACGTAAATCTTCTTCATTAATGCAAACATCTAGACCTAAAATTAACTTACCTTGAGTTACTTCCATTGATTCTGTTATAACATTTTCTGTTTCAGTAGCAATTTTATTTAATTCTTTTGGAATGACATATTGAGGTGTTCTTTCTTGTAATTTTTGAATATTTTCATTTCCAGAAACAATAGATGTAATATTTTCATTTAAAATTCCAGACACAAAAATATCTATTTTACAAGAATTAATTAAATTTTTATAATATTCATAAAGATTTTTACCATCAATTGCATCTAAATCTTTAACATATCCAAGTTTATATAATCCAAAAGGCTGATTTTTATACATCTCCTCTGTACAGCGATCTAAAGCATATTTTGCTTTGTTATCAATTTTACCTTCAATTCTTTGTTTAATATTATTTTTTTCCTGTTCCAAATATTCAGTTTTAAAAGCTTCATTTTCAATAAAAGGATTAAAAACAATGTCTAGTAACTTTTCTAGTGAAGTTTTCAACATATCTTCACCTTTTTGTGGTAAAAAGTTATCATTAATAGTTTCTATATAAAATTTTAAAACTTGGTTATCTCCAGTTTTATCTAGTCCACAATCAAAACTGGCACCATACATTTCTTCCATTTGCTTACTTATATCTTCTTGTGAAGGCATTGTTTTAGAGCCTCTTCGTAAAATGG
Source organism: uncultured Clostridia bacterium (assembly GCA_947631385.1). Classification (GTDB taxonomy): domain Bacteria; phylum Bacillota; class Clostridia; order TANB77; family CAG-508; genus CAG-269. The sequence goes on from CANRLE010000005.1 coordinate 14,337, forward strand.
CTGAGATTACAGCATTTTTTGTTACGTTTTCTCGATTTAAAGCAGTTGTTAAAAAGACTGCAATTAAATTTGTTTTGAATTTGTCAGTGTCGATTGTATGAAGTTTTATTCCTTTTTTTAATTCTTCTTGTTTATATTTCATATTTTTTCCTCCTTTTGATTATTATACTACATTTTTTTATTTATTATACTAAAAATAAAATTGGAAGTTTCAAGTTATATTTACACCATCCACTTCCAATCCTTTTTTAAAATTTTCTTTTTCTTGCTGCCTCTGATTTTTTCTTCCTTTTTACACTAGGTTTTTCATAATGTTCTCTTTTTCGTACTTCTTGAAGTACCCCATTTCTAGCGCATTGTCTTTTAAACCTTTTTAAGGCATCTTCTATATTACCATTATTAACTTTAATTTCTGACATTTATATTCCCCTCCTTCCGGTCCATACGAAAACGGTATGTGGGATAACCCTTATTAACAGTCTTTATTATACATGAAAGGTTAGGACTTGTCAATAGTTAGAATTCAAATAATACAGCTTTTTGTTCCTTAAGAGACTTTTTTACATCCAAAATTCTCTGATTACTAGAACCACGAAAACGCAACTTAATATCTTTTTTATCTTCTTCAAACTTACCATCAACAATTACATCCAAATAAGAAAGAAATTCAGGAGTTTCTTCCCAATTTGAACACATATTGCCCATAACATCTGTATCAAAAGTATAGCCAGTATAGCACCACACATTTTTTTCAGGAAACTTTGCCTTTACTTGTCTAAGCAGAGGCAAAAGTCCCTGTTGATTAACATGTTCTAAAGGTTCTCCTCCCAAAAGAGAGAGACCGGAAACATACGGATGGTCTAATTCTCGTATAACCCTATCAATCTCTTCACCGAGTAAACTCTTTTCCATAATTAAAGTCCCATGCTTCACTATTAAAACAATTTTTGCAATGATGAGTACATCCGCTAACAAAAACAGACACTCTAACACCCAAGCCATTAGCAATATCTGCTTTTTTAATATCTGCATAATGCATTTAAATCATTCCTTTTCATTTTGAAAATAAATTACCAATCCAATTAAATAGAGGATTTTCAAATAAAAGTTCTCTAATCCAACCATTAGTAAAAGGAATAAACCATAAAATAACTCCAATAATAATAACAACAATAATAGTAAGTACAATAGCAAAAATATCTTTTCTAGTTATATCTTTAATTTGATTCCTTTTTTCTTTATTTTTAGTTAAATCATATATTAATTGTTTTGTAAAATCCACAATAGAACTAAAACTGCCAACTTTATAGTTTCTAATATCTGCTTTAGAAGGCTCAGCTTTTTTAGTTTGTTGATGAATTTGTTGATTAGCTATATTAGAACTATTGCGTTGTTGTCTTTGAATTGAAGCCTTTTTCAATTCCGCATCATATTGTTCCTTTAAGAATTCGTCAGATAAAATATAATAGGCTTCATTAATATCTTTCAATCTTTTTTCAGCTTCTTGTTTTTGAGTTCCTGAATAAAGATCTGGGTGATATTTCTTGGCTAGTGCTTTATAAGCTTTATCAATTACTTCCTTGGATGCTTTAGGATTTAATTCTAAAATTTCATAATAATTTTTCATGCCAACACCTATTTTCCTTTCCTCTTTCGACAAAAGTATTTTATACTAAAACAAAAAAAATAGCAATACAAAAATTGCTACTTTTCTTTATTAATACTGGGAGATTATTATTCTCCAAAGATTGCTTCAAACTCATCAGACTCAATTTTCTCTTTTTCCAATAGGATGCCTGCAACTTTGTGTAACTTATCAATATTATCTGATAAAATTTGTTTTGCTCTGTTATAACCTTTATCAACAATAGACTTTGTTTCTTCATCAATGATAGCTGCCGTTTCCTCAGAATATTCTTTAGCCTGTGCAAAATCTCTACCTAAGAAAACTTCTTCTTGATTAGAACCTAGCATTAAAGTTCCGATTCTATCACTCATACCATATTTTGTTACCATACTTCTTGCAATTTTTGTAGCCCTTTCAATATCATTACTTGCACCTGTTGAAATATCATTTAGAATAAGGGCTTCGGCAACTCTACCACCAAGAAGTGATACAATATTTTCTTCCATTTCTGTTTTTGACATGAATGATTTATCTTCTGTAGGACGATACATTGTATAACCACCAGCCATACCTCTAGGTACAATTGATATTTGATGAACTGGATCTTGTGTTTCTAAGAAGTGGCTAACAACTGCATGCCCAGCTTCATGATAAGCAACTAATTTGTTTTCCTTTTCGCTTCTTACTTTAGTTTTCTTTTCAGGTCCCATAGTTACTTTAACCATAGCATCTTCAATTTCTTTCATACCAATTTCATTTAAATTTCTTCTAGCAGCCAATAATGCAGCTTCATTTAATACATTTTCCAAATCTGCACCAGCAAATCCAGAAGTGTTTTTAGCAATAACTTTTAAATCTACGTCATCTGCTAAACGTTTCTTTCTAGAGTGAACTTCTAAAATTTGTTCTCTTGCTTTTACATCTGGAAGACCAACTACAATTTGTCTATCAAATCTTCCTGCTCTTAAAAGAGCTTTATCTAATACATCTGGTCGGTTAGTTGCGGCTAATACAATAACACCTTCATTTTCAGCAAAACCATCCATTTCTACTAATAATTGATTTAAAGTTTGTTCTCTTTCATCATGTCCACCACCAAGACCAGCACCTCTTTGACGTCCAACTGCGTCGATTTCATCTATGAAAATGATACATGGTGCATTTTTCTTAGCTTGGTCAAACAAATCTCTTACTCTTGAAGCACCAACACCGACAAACATTTCAACAAAATCAGAACCACTAATAATAAAGAAAGGAACTCCTGCTTCACCTGCTACAGCCTTTGCTAAAAGAGTTTTACCTGTTCCCGGTTGACCAACCAATAGAACACCTTTTGGAATTCTAGCACCCATATCTGTAAATTTCTTTGGATTTTTCAAAAATTGTACAATTTCTTCCAACTCTTCTTTTTCTTCATCAACACCTGCTACATCATCAAAAGTAATCTTATTCTTTTCAGCTGGTGTCATCATTCTAGCTTTGCTTTTTCCAAAAGACATAGTTTTATTACCAGGTCCACCTTGACCAACACCGCCCATCATAAAGAACCAGAAAACTAGGAAAATAATCAATAATCCAAATGGTGTTAATAAGCTAAGAATAGTAACGAAAATTGATTCAGACTTTTCTTCTAATGAAAAAGCTCCATCTTTTAGGAAATCCTCAGAATAAGTCATAAATGCTTGCATATCTGGAATATTTACTTCTTTTTTAAAACGATCATCTTTTAATTCGACCATTGCTGTTTTGCCATCTGAATCAATTTCAATAGATTCAACCTTACCACTATCGATATTTGCAATTAATTCAGAATATTTTAGTTTAGAATCGCTATTTTCAACAATTGATGACAGCACAACAATAAAAATAACTCCTATAATCAGCCACATGGCTAATGTTTTAATTCCGTTTTTCAAATTAATTCCTCCTCGTGTTTGATTTAATTTATATTGATTTTATACCATACAATTTTTTGTTTTTCAATAGTTTTTAATATGTCTTTTTTATTACAACAAAGCACATTTCAAGCTTTCATTACGGCTACTCACTCTTGATTGATAAAATAAATTTGATGATTTTTTATCAAAATTTTACAATTTTTATTTGGTGTTAGATATTTATTACCTATATTATTATTACAAAGCTTTATAATGTCTTCTATATGTACTTTTTCAATACTTTTACTACTGTGAAACAGTCTTTTTATAATATATCTTATAATTCTTGATTTTATTACTGTTTCTTGTGAATTAAAAGCTTTTAAATCAATGATAATTTCTTTTACATTTTCAGTTATAAGCAAATTCTCATAAATCAGTTGAGTTTGTTTTTCAAGGAAAGCATTTTCCTGAGTAATTATATTAGATAAATTTTCTATACTTTGAATAATATTAGGATTAAATTCCTTTTGAATATAAGGAATAACAATATTTCTAATTTTATTTCTAGTATAAGTATTATCCAAATTGGTCTTATCAATTTTTGGATTTAATTGTTTTTGTTCGCAATAAAATTCAATTTTTTTTCTTTCACACTCAATTAAAGGTCTAATAATATTTCCTCTTTTTGGTTCAATTCCTTTTAAGCCATCTATACCGCATCCTCGTAAAACATGCATAATTATAGTTTCAGTTTTATCATTTTTATTATGAGCAACTGCTATTTTATTAGCATTTGTTTTACTAGCAATTTCGTCAAAAAATTCATATCTAGCAATTCTACCTGCTTCTTCTAATCCTATTTTACTAGTATGAGCCAATTTTTGGATATCTATACTTTTAGAATAAAAATCAATTTGATTTTTTAAACAATATTGTCTTACATATTCTTCATCTTCTGTTGCTTCTTCACGTATTTGATGATTTACATGTGCAACAACAATTTCAAATGATTTTTTTTCTTCTTTCAATTCCTGTAAAATATTTAACATGCACATAGAATCAGGGCCACCTGAAACAGCTAGTATTAATTTATCTCCTTTATTTATCAAATTATATTTTTCAATTGTTTTTAAAACTTTATCTTTCATATTATACCTTTCTTGTAATTTATCTACCATATATTACCATATTTTTAAATATTTTTCAAGCTTTTGCATATTTGTAAGGAATTAGGGACGGTCCCATTATCCTTATAGATGTGGCAAAGAATATCATAAGACTAAACAGTACCAGATAAAAATCTTTAAATTTTAATATAAATAGTTGATAAATTTAAAAAAATGGTGTATAAATAATAAAATGGATAATTGTGAATTATCTATTTTATTTGCGAACATGTGAAAGGAAGATAAATATGGACATTAGAATAAATGAAGTAAAAGGGGTATTAAAAAAATATGGACAAGAACATTTATTAAACCATTATGAAACACTAGATGAAGAACACCAAAAAGAACTATTAGACCAAATAGAAAAAATCGACTTTGACTTAGTTAAGCGTTTATACGAAGACACAAAAAAAGAAAGCAAATATGGTCAAGATAAAATTACACCAATTGAATATCTTGACAAATATAAATTATATGATGACTATAAACATTACGAAAACATTGGTAAAAAAGCAATAAAAGAAGGAAAATTAGCAGCAGTAACAATGGCAGGAGGACAAGGAACAAGACTTGGCCACAATGGACCAAAAGGAACATATGACATAGGATTAGAATCACACAAATCTTTATTTGAACTATTATGTGATGGATTAAAAGAAGAAGGGAAAAAATACGATGTTACAATTCCATGGTTTATCATGACAAGTAGAGAAAATAACAAAGCAACGATTGAGTTCTTTGAAAAACATAAATATTTTGGTTATCAAAAAGACAGAAATATCTTTTTCTTTATACAAGGCGAATTGCCAATGATAGACACAGAAGGAAAAATATTAATAGGGGAAGATGGATTAATAAAACAAGCAGCAGATGGACATGGAGGAATATATGAATCATTAGTAAAAAGTGGAATGACAGCTAAGATGAAGCAAATGGGAATAGAATGGGTATTCATTGGTGGTGTAGACAATTGTTTAGTAAAAATGGTAGACCCAGTATTAATGGGCATAGCTATAGATAAAGGAGTAACAGTTGCATGCAAATCTGTTGTAAAAGCAAATCCACAAGAAAAAGTAGGAGTATTTTGTAAGAGAAATGGTAAACCAAATGTAATAGAATATTCAGAAATTACTGAAGAAATGGCAGAGGCACGAGATGCAGAAGGCGAATTATTATATGGAGAATCTCACATACTATGCAATTTATTTAGTGTAAGTGCAATAGAAAGAATGGGTGCAGAACCATTGCCATATCATGTAGCATACAAAAAAGCAAGTTACATGGATAGGGACGGAAAATTAATAGTACCAGATTCACCAAATGCATATAAATTTGAAGCATTTTTATTTGATGCCTTTGGAGAAGTAGATGAAATGGCAGTATTACGAGTAAAAAGAGAAGAAGAATTTGCTCCTGTAAAAAATGCAGATACAGTAGGAGTAGACTGCCCAAAAACAGCGCGACAATTATATAAAAAATTTCACAATTTAGATTAAAGACTATAAAACTTTAATTCCCTAAGATTTACTAGCAAAGCTTGGAAAACTTGACAAAAATATCCTAAATGTAGTATAATAAATATTGTTGAGATAAATTTGCGATAATGCATAATAAGGAGTTTTTAAAATGAAAAGTGAAATGAATATAAAAAGCATTGTAATCATTGCAGCCGTAGGAATAATCAGTTTGTTTTTTATAAATATGAGCTTAGCTGCTAACACAGCAAAAATCAACGTGAAAACTGCAAACCTTAGAGAAACAGCAGATGAAAATGCAAAGATATTAGAACAATTTTCTAAAAATGACGAAGTAGAAATACTAGAAAAACAAGAAGACTGGTATAAAGTAAAAGCAAAAGGAATAACAGGGTACATTAGACAAGACTTAATAGTAGAAAATGAAGAACCTGCACAAAGTAACAATACAGTTCCAAGTACAACTAATGAAAAAACAGACGAAAATCAACCAATAGAAGAAACAGAACTTGGAAAACAAAAAGTATTAGAAGATACAAAACTAAAAATAGTACCAGTTATAAACGCTACAGACATTATAGAAGTAAAAAAAGAACAAGAAGTAAATGTAATAGAAACAATTAATGGATGGGCATGTATAGAAGTAGAAACAACAAAAGGGTGGATTCGTTTAGAAAAACTTCAAAAAGAAAACGATACTGCAGACGTACCACAAGAACCACAGCAACAACCAGAATCAGAGACAAAAACATTATATGTAAGTGCAAGCAGTGTAAACTTACGAAAAGAAGCTAGTACAAATTCAGAGGTTGTAGAAACATTAACAACAAATACAGCAGTAGAAGTATTAGCAGAATCAAATGGTTGGAGCCAAGTTAAAGTAGGAGAAAAAGAAGGATATATATCATCAACTTACTTATCTGAAAACAAACAAACAACAACATCAAGAAGTAGTGGAGCAAGAAGAACAACAACTGCAGTAGAAACAAAAACAGAAGAACAACAAACAGCACCAGTAGCAACATCTAACAAAGGGGCAGAAGTAGTTGCATATGCAAAACAATTTATTGGAACAAAATATAAATATGGAGGAACATCACCATCAACAGGATTTGACTGTTCAGGATTTACATCTTACGTATATAAACATTTTGGTGTTAATTTACCACGTACATCAGGAGGGCAATCAGGAGTAGGAACAGCAGTAAGTAGAAGTAATCTAGAACAAGGAGACTTAGTAATATATAGTGGTCACGTTGCAATTTATGTAGGTGGAAGTCAAGTAATCCATGCACCAAAACCGGGTAAAACAGTATGTATTGTTTCAATAGATCAAGCCAAACCGGGAAGTTATCAAGGTGCTAGAAGAGTAATATAACAAGCAATTAAAGGAGGATTATGGAGCAAAGACCAATTTTAGTTGCAACAATAGGATATATAATAGGTATATTATGGGGGCTATACTTAAAATCAAGTATAGTTCCTTTTTATATCCTAATAATTGCAATATATTATTTAATAAAAAATGTACCAAAAAGAAAAAGAAAATTTAGGTTATTATCCTTTTATAGATATAGCAGATATTTAAAAATAATTTTTACTAAAAAAATATTGTTAATAATATTTATTTTTTCAGTTATTTCTAATAATTACATTTTATTAAAAAATAAACAATATGAAAACACATATCAAGATGGAGAAAATATTGAAATTCAAGGAATTATAATTAGTCAAAAAATAGAAAAAGAATATTACAATTTATATCAAATAAAAATATTAAATTCTAAAAATTTAAATCTATATATTCAAGTAAATAAAAAAATTCAAGAATTAGAATATGGAGATAAAATAAAAATAAAAGGCGAATACTGCAAACCTTCAAAGCAAAGAAACTATGGAGGATATAATGACGAACAATATTTAAAAACATTAAAAATAATCGGAAGAATGAAAGTACAACAAATAAAAATTATAGCTAAAAAACAACAAAATATAATCTTACAATGGGCAAATGAAATAAATGCAAAAATAAAAAAAATAATAGAAAATAGTTTTAGCAACGAAAACGCATCTATTTTAAAAGGAGTATTGTTAGGCGAAACCGAAGACATATCAGAAGAAGCACAAGAAAAATTTAGAATATCTAACATATCTCATATTTTAGCAATATCTGGAATGCATATCAGCTATATTGTAATAGGAATACAATTATTATTGCAAAAAATGATAGGAAAGCACAAATCAAAAATAATTACGATAATAATTTTAATTATTTATACTTTTATAACTGGATTTTCTCCTTCAATCATGAGAGCAGTTATTATGGGAATACTGGCATTAGGCTCCAATATCATATATAGAAAAAATGACATATGGAATTCAATTGCAATTTCATTACTTATAAATCTAATATATAATCCATATTTAATTAGTCATGTAGGATTACAATTATCTTATTTTGGGACAATAGGAATTTTGTTATTTCATTTTATTATTTTGAAAAAACTGAAAAAAATTCCAATAGGGAAAGAAACATTAGCAATTAGTATATCTGCACAAATAATGATACTTCCTATTATGCTATATCACTTCAATATTTTTGGTATTTATTTTTTAATAACAAATTTGTTAGTAAATATAATAATAGGTCCAACTATAATTCTAGGATTTTTCAGTTTGATTTTAAAGCCATTGACTATATTTACTAATATAGGGTTAAAACTTTTAAAATTTATCTCTAATTTTAGTCAATTACCATTTTCCAAAATTTATTTTATAACTCCCCCAATATATTTAATTATTTTTTACTATATTATAATTTTAATATTTAGATATATTTATACGATTTATCATAAAAGATATTTAACAGTTACGCAGAGTAGGGTAAAAAATATAATTTCTTTATGTCGTTACAATTTTTATATTAAAAAGAAAAAATATTTAAAAATAATTTTTATCATAATAACCAGTTTAATTATTATTCAAGTATTTCCTAAAAAATTGAAAATTAATTTTGTAGATGTTGGACAAGGGGATTGTACATTTATTGCAACACCGCAAAATAAAACTATTTTAATAGACGGTGGAGGCAGTTTAAATGATAACTTTGATGTGGGAAAAAGAACTCTTATTCCATATTTATTAGATAAAGGATATAGCTCTATTGACTATGTTATAATTAGTCATTTTGATCAAGACCACGTTCGGTGGAATAATTACATTATTAGAAGAATTAAAAGTAAAACAAATAATAATTGGTAAACAATTTGATATTTCAGCAAACTATAATAAATTTTTAAAAATTGTAAAAGAAAAAAATATAAAAGTAAACATAGTAGAAGCGGGAGTAAAAATTAATATTGAAAAAAATTTATTTTTTCAAATATTATGGCCAAATGACGAACAAGAAGTTACTGAAAATTCTATTAATAACAATGCATTAGTTTGTAAATTAAATTATAAAAACTTTAGCATGCTTTTTACTGGAGACATTGAAAAAGAGGCAGAAAAAGTTTTAGTTGAAAATTATGCTGGTAAAAATGATTTAAAAGCGACGGTATTAAAAGTTGGTCATCATGGCTCGAAAACATCTTCTACATATGATTTCCTAAATCTGGTAAAACCTAAAATTGCATTAATAGGGGTAGGAAAAAATAATTCATTCGGACACCCAAATGGTGAAGTTTTAGAGCAACTTCATAATTTTGATACGCAAATATATAGAACAGATGAAAATGGGGAAATAGATATTACAGTAAATAATAGAGGAAATATTAAAATAAAAAAACGAATTGTATAAATTTAACAAATCCAGTAAATACTATTAAAAATACGAAAAAAGGAGAGTTAAATTTATGAATAAAGTAATAATTACAATGATAGCGATAATAGCAATTTTTAGTGCTATATTCACAGCAATAGCAATATTCAAGCCACAACAAGAAGTAGAAATTGCAAAAAAAGAAACAGAAATATCACAAGAAGAAATATTGGATGATTGTACAGATGAATATGAAGAAATGAGCGAAACAATAAAAACGAATGCTGAGCAAGAAAAAACATCACCAAATAGTGCTTTAATTGTGGAAACATATTATAAAAAATGCGGGCATATTACAAATAAATATTCAAATTTACCAGAAGGCGATGTTAATTTAACAAAGGAAGAAATACAAAAAAAATATTCAGATTATAAAATAAAAAACTTTACTTCTAATGAAGTGGTTTTATATCAAGAAAAAGACGGAGAGTGTGGAGAGCATTATTTAGTAAAAGATAAAGATGGTTTAATCACAATTTATGAAATTTTAGAAGATAAAACAGAAAAAGAAATCGAAGCTACAGGAATTACAACAGAATATTTGCCAGAAACAGACAAAATCAATATGAAAAAAGGAATTACTGTAAATGGAAAGCAAAATTTAAATCAATTACTTGAAGATTTTGAATAAACAAAAAAACCTCAGTTAGAAAACTGAGGTTATTATTTTTTTTCTTTTTTATCAACAGTAACTTCTTTTTTCAAATCTTGTTTATCAATAAAACCTTTTTTATATAAATCTTTGACATACATAACAAAAGAGAAAATAGTAGCAATCAATGCCAAAGTAAACAAGCCTAAATCTAAATGTACCCAAATGCCTGTAATGTCATACTGTTTTAATAAAAGAGAAGTAACAATAGCAATATAGAATAAAACAGTTGCTAATTTTCCATACCATTTGCTATAAACTACAACAGCTTTTCCATAGAGGAACGAAGCACCACAAATCATAACAAATTCTTTAAATAATACAATTAACAAAATCCAAATTGGAATAATATCAGCAAACACAAGAGAAGCTAAAGTAGCAATTTGTGTAAGTTTGTCAGCTAAAGGGTCCATTAATTTTCCAAAATTAGAAATTAAATTAAACTTTCTGGCGATAAATCCATCAGCAATATCAGTTATACCAGAAATCGTAAAAAATACAAAAGCAAGTATATAATTACCACTAAAAATGTAAATTACAACAATAGGTATTAACAAAAATCTAATGATGGTTAAAATATTAGGTAAATGTTTCAACATAATTTTCTCCTATTTTACTTCGAAATTTAGTTTATCATTTGTTAAATCTATGGTAACTAATTTTCCATCTAAAAGCTGTCCGCGTAAAATCATCTCTGAAAGTTCATCATCAATATATCTTTGAATAGCTCTTCTTAAAGGTCTAGCACCAAACTTCATATCTGTACCTTTTTCTAAAATAAAGTTTTTAGCACTATCAGTAATTTCCATTTGAATATCTTTATCTTTTAGAGCAATTACAGTATCTTTTAACATTAAATCCACTATTTGTAATAATTGTTCTTTAGAAAGTGGGTCAAAAGCGACAATCTCATCCACTCTATTCAAAAATTCAGGACGGAAAAAGTCTTTTAAACTATCAACAATTTTATTTTTATTAACTGTTTGACCGCCAAATCCAATTGAATTATTATTCAAATTAGAACCAGCATTAGATGTCATAATAATGATAGTATTTGCAAAACTAACAGAATTACCTTGACTATCAGTTAATTTTCCATCATCTAAAACTTGAAGTAAGATATTAAATACATCAGGGTGTGCTTTCTCAATTTCATCTAATAAAATTATAGAATAAGGTTTTCTTTTAACTTTATCTGTCAATTGACCAGCGTCATCATAGCCAACATATCCAGGAGGTGCTCCAATTAACTTAGAAGTTGAGTGGCTTTCCATATATTCAGACATATCAATTCTAATAATAGCCTCATCACTACCAAACATTTCATAAGCAAGTGATTTAGCAAGTTCTGTTTTACCAACACCAGTTGGTCCGACGAAGATAAAAGAAGGTGGTCTTTTAGTACTTTGTAGTCCAGCGCGGTTTCTTCGAATAGCTCGTGCTACACTACTAACAGCTTCTTCTTGACCAATAATTCTTTTATGCAGATTTGTTTCCAAATTTAATAATTTTTGTGTTTCAGCCTCTGTTATTTTTTTAACAGGTATTTTAGTCCAGCTTTCAATTACATTAGCAATATCTTGAATAGTAATTTGTTTTAATTTCATTTTACTATTTAGATTATCGATTTCTTCAATTAATTGACATTCACGAGTTTTTAAATCAGCTGCTCGTTGATAATCTTCAGTAGAATCAGCAGCAATTACTTCTTCTTTTTCGGCTTGCACATTAGCTAATTCTTGCTTTAACATTTCTAATTTATATAAATCTTTATTTTCTAAATTAATTCTAGAACAAGCTTCATCTAAAATGTCGATTGCTTTATCGGGTAAAAATCTGTCATGAATATACTTTTCTGACATAATAACAGCTTGACGAATAACATCAGAAGATATTTTAACCTTATGATATTCTTCATAATATTTTTTAATTCCCTCTAAAATACCAATAGAATCATCAATAGTTGGTTCCTCAACTAATACCTGTTGAAATCTTCTTTCTAAAGCAGAATCTTTTTCAATATACTTCCTATATTCTTTTAAAGTAGTAGTACCAATTAATTGAATTTCTCCATTTGATAGAGCTGGTTTTAAAATGTTAGCAGCATTCATAGAATGTTCACCATCGCCTGCTCCAATAATATTATGTATTTCATCAATAACTAAAATTATATTGCCATATTCTCTACACTCGTCAATAATTCCCTTCATACGAGATTCAAATTGACCTCTAAATTGAGTACCAGCTATAACTGCTGTCATATCTAATAAGTAAACTTCTTTATTTAAAAGCTTTGCAGGGACATTTTGATTAGCTATTTTTATTGCTAAACCTTGTGCAATAGCAGTTTTTCCAACACCAGGTTCACCAATTAAACATGGGTTATTTTTAGAACGTCTATTTAAAATTTGAATAATTCTTTGAATTTCTTTATCACGTCCAATAACTATATCTAATTCATTATTTTTGGCTTTATTTGTTAAATTAGTTCCATAAGTATCAAGAAACTTTTTCTTTTTACTTTGTTTAATATTTTTCTTCTTTTCTACTTTAACTTTTTTTCTACCACCAATTGGCTCTTCTTGTTCTTGTTTATCTCTGTTGCTTGGAGCATGAAACATATTTGTAAAAATAGAGCCTAATGGAATAGCAGCACCTGCTATTTTTGGTGCATCTTCATCAGAATCATCATTTGGATTTGTAGTTTCAAATGTTATAGCACCATCTATATTTTCTATATCATCTAAATTAATATTTTCTGCTAAATCTCTAAAAAGAGTTTCAAATTGTTTCGTCATATCAGCCAAATTTACTTTATCTTTAGATAAAATATCGTTTTGATGTGCTAATACTTCATTTGGATTAATTCCTTTTTTCTTAGCACATTCGTAACAATACCCTTCCATTGATTCTTTTCCATTTTCTATTTTTTTGTAAAAAAGTATTGCTGGATTTTTATTACATTCTGAACATAACATATACTTAAAATTCCTCATTTCTGTTTAAATTTAATCTATAATATCATATCGCAAAAATGGGAAATAGTCAACGATTTCTTGGATAATTTTAAAAAAGGATTTGGGGACGGCCCCAAAATCCTCATTTTATTATAATATATTAGTATAAATATAAAGTTGGACGAAATCCATAGAAATCATTGGACATCGTCGCCGAATATCCATAGTCACGAACATAGGCTGGATAAGAATCTCCATTGTCATTGAAACAGCCTCCCCTAGGAATTCGACCAGTTTTCCCATAAACTTCCATGGTCCATTCGTATACATTTCCTGCCATATCATAAATATTTTTTACTTTATTACTTTTATTATTTTCTCCATCTCCTATATCTACTCCTGTTTTATTTTCCAAATTTCCTTCGCTAATATTTTTCTTATACCATCCCATTCCTGTACTGTCTTCAATATATCTTTTTCCATTTGTATTATATACATCACTCATCCATTTCATTACTGCATCCCATTGCACTCCATAACATAATGTACTTTTTACATTTTTATAACCTAAATTAGTTGCAAATTTTCTTGCCACATATATTGCTCCTCCTGTTTCATCTTCTATGCTATTTCCCCATTTTATATTATTATATACTTTTACTCCTTTTTTACATACCATATTTCCTCTTATCCCAGTTGCCGTAGTTTCTTCATCTGTTATTCCTGCTTCATATCTTCCTATATAAAAACCTCCATTGTCTTTTACACTTTTATACATTTCTTGTGCTTCTTTTTGTGTCCCTGTTGCTTCTTTATTCACATTAATTCCGTCTCCTTTTGGCTCATAATATTTTCCATCTTGAGGTTCATCTGATACAAAATTATTTTCTTGAATGTTTTGGATAAATCCTTCTCTTTTAAATTCGTCAAACTGTTCTACTGGTATCCATACAAATTGATTTCCATTTGCTACTATGGTACTTGAGTCTAATTCTGTATCATTTTCATTATCTGATATTACTA
>CANRLE010000006.1 GCA_947631385.1 uncultured Clostridia bacterium
ATGAATGAAGAAAAATTAAAAATGTATCCAATAGGAAGTATATACATATCAACAAAAGAAACAAGTCCAAGTGAATTTATAGGAGGAACATGGGAAAGATACGGAAAAGGAAAGACATTAGTAGGAGTAGATGAAAACCAGACAGAATTCAATATAGCAAATAAAGAAGGAGGTCAAAAGAATATTACTTTAAAAGTATCACAATTACCAAGTCATAATCATAGTATACCAATTTTAACAGGAACAACATCGCAGAATGGAGCACATACACATCGCTATGATAAAGCAAATACATCAACAGGAGGTACAGCAATTACAATAGATCAAATGCCAAGTCATACACATATTCAAGATGCACATAGTCATACCGCCATAGGAAATTTTTATGGGCATCAAACTTGGCCTAATCAAACTTTGCCAAAAGGTTATTTGTTTATATGGGATTATGCTTATCTTGCAAATGCTAGTTTGACTGGTGGCTCTGGTCCTTGGGCAACTCAAACCATGGGTTCTACAAGTTGGGACTCAGGAGTTAATCAAAATACAGGA
This sequence comes from uncultured Clostridia bacterium, assembly GCA_947631385.1. Lineage (GTDB taxonomy): Bacteria > Bacillota > Clostridia > TANB77 > CAG-508 > CAG-269. Next base: position 550 of record CANRLE010000006.1, read on the forward strand.
GGTGGACAAGAACATGCACACGAAATAGGATTTACACAACCAAACACAGTTTCATCAGGATTACATACACATGAATTAACAACACAAGCAAGCACTACAGGAAATGCTGGGAATGCAACTCCAGATTTAGTTAATGTTCAAGACCCATACATTACAGTTTATATGTGGCAAAGAACTAATTAAAGATTAATCTTATTATTTGAAATAACCCTAAATATCCAAAAATTGGATACAATAAATTAACTAAATTAGAAAATCCTATTTTTGAAATTATTACAGAAGTTATGCACATAATTATAGCAATTTGTGTATAACTTTTTTTATTTTCTGTGACATTTTCTAAAAAGCTTGTTCCCAAGGCAATTGTAGTTGTAAAAATGGAACCTAATATAATAAATCCATATATATATTTTAAAAATTTAAACATATTTGTGACTACATATACTGCTGGCATTTCTAATTTTGTGATATCTACATCTACTCTTATTAATAAAAAAAATACAATTAGTGATAAAAGAATTATAATTAATATACTTAAAATAGTTATTTTGAAAATTTGATTTTTATCTTTTATATAATTTTTTAATGTTAATAATACTGGTACTAACAAAATGCTATTGTAACTACCATAAAGAATTGCATCTAATATAAAATTTCGTTGATTTATTTTTGTTATATAATTTTGTATGTTTAATAAATGCATATCTTTTAAATTAATAATGCCTATAATTACTAAAAATCCTATTAATATTGGAACTAATATTTCATTTACTTTTACTACTCCTTTTACACTTGTCATAAAAATGATGAATGTTGCTAATGCTAATATACTACTCCCTATTATACCATTTATTCCAAGTTCTTGTTCAAAGTATGCACCAAATCCTGCTATCATAATGAAAAAGGTTATTAATATAAAAATGTTAATAGTATAATTTATTATTTCTTTTAATTTAGGTTTATTTTTTATTAAAATATTTAAAAATTCTTTATAATTTTGGGTTCCATATTTATCTACTATTTTAAATGTTTTGTTTATTACAAATCCTAAAATAAAACCAGATATGAAAATTCCTACTATTCCTTCAATTCCATGCGAAAAAAAGAACAAATACATTTCTTGCCCAGAGGCAAAACCTGCTCCTATCATGGTTCCTATAATAACAAATACAATTTTTAAAATATCTTTCATATGAAAAAACCCCATATTATTTTATGGGATTTTTTTTTATTTATTCAATTATTTCTTTCTTCTTCTTACTTGCCATATTATAATTCCTGCTAAAATAATTAATGATGGAATTGTGAATATAACATATTTAATTATTGTATCTTGTTGTTCTGTTGCTGTGTATGTAACAGTTCCTGTACTTTTTCTAGCAGTGATATCTTCTTCTCTATCTGATAAGTATGCAATCGCATTTAATGCTAAGTCTTTGTTATATGCTAATTGAACTACTGCATATTGAGATGTTTGACTAAGTGGATAATCAGTAACAAAATTATTTTCTCCAAAAATAATCAAATCAGAAGTTATTTCTTTTTTTCCTTCTTCTTCAGAAGCTTCTTGTATTGTTTTTGTTAATTTTGCTCCAATTGTAAATGAACCTTTTTCGTCACCTTCACTTACATTGTTTGATTCATTTTCAAAATTGGTTCTAAAATATGCATTTTCACTAGCTAAAAGTAAGTCTTCTTTTTCTACTTTTAATTCTTCTAGTTTATCTGTGTCTATATTAATTTTTGTAGCATCAATAAATATAACTCCTGTTGTATTATATAAATCTTTAGTTACTGTTGTACCTTGTATTTCTGGAATAATTAAGTCTGGTTGTTCAGATACCATTTTACTTGTATCTGTTTCTCTAATATATCCTACTTCAAAAGGATTAACTCCATACATTGCTAATATTTTGTTTACATTTGGCATGTCTACTTTGTTGAATATTGCTGCGTTTAGCCACAATATGTTTCCTCCTGCTTGGATGTAATCTGTTATGGCTTTTGTTGCAACATCATCAAAGTCTTTGCTTGGAGTTGTTATAACAAGTGTATTACAGTCTTCTGGTATTCTTCCAACTGATAAGACATCTAAAGTATTTGTTTCATTTACTTCATTTGCTAAATACATGTTTAAATAATACATGTTTTGGTCTAATGAAAAGTCACTGTATCCTGATAAGAAATATACTTTTGGTACTGTATCGCTACTAACGGAAAGAAGGCTACTTGTGAATTTTTCTTCTGCAATGTTAATAGTTTCATATGTTGTTGTGTCATATGTTATTAAATCATTTTCAGTTAATACTTTTGATTTTTCTCCACATTCGATTATAATTCCTTGACTTCCACTTTCAATTCCATATTTATCTGCTAAGTCTGGTCTATCATTTACATCTACCGCTTCTACTTTTATTTTTTCATTTGCTTTATTATATTGCTTAGCTAAATCTATAGTAGTATTTTCTTCTGCGTATCCTACAAAATACATGTTGATGTCTTTGTCTATATTTTTTACTTTTTCCTTACTTTCATCTGTTATTGTATATAATTGTTCTTGACTAAAGTCTAGTGGCGTTAGTTCTAATTTTTGCATTACAATATTAATTGCTATGAATATTGCTACTATTATAGCAACTAGTAGAAATGTTTTTGTTCCATTTATTAGCCATTTCTTTTTTATTGTTTCTATAAATTTGTTTGGCTTTTTATCTTTTTTGATTTTTTCTTTCTTTTCTTTTTTCTCTTTCAATTTTGTTCCCCCTCCTATCTTACACTTTTTCTTCTTTGCATGAATATAATTGTAAGTAATAAACAAGCTATTGTAAATGCTATAAATGTTACTGTGTCTGCTATATCAATTTGTCCTGTTGGGAATTTTGAGAACATATTGATTAATGAAAAGTTTGTGAATATTGTGCTAAATCTTGGTAAAAACCATATTAGTATGAAGAATCCTATTGTGATTACTCCTGCTATTATTTGATTTTCTGTTATACTAGATGCTAGTATTCCAAATGATATGTAACTTATAGCTAATAGTAAAAATCCTAACATCGTTACTAATGCTGTTGTAATGTGTGGCACTCCAAAAAAGCATAAAATTCCAAAGTATAGAAATGTGCATAGTATAGTGATAATTACTATTGATGTTGCTGCTATGAATTTTCCTAATACGATTTTTGTTATGCTAAGTGGTGATGTTAAAAGTAATTGCTCTGTTCCTGTTTTCCTTTCTTCCGCTATTGTTCTCATTGTTAGTATAGGAACAATAAATGTTAATACTGTTGCTCCTGAATAGAATATATATTCAAAATTTGTTGTTTGATATGTAAATACATCTGTATAGAAAAATATGCTAAACATTATTAAAAATAATCCTATAAATACATATCCTATTGGAGAATAGAAATATGATTTAAATTCTTTTTTTATTACTGCCCACATTATTGATTTCCCCCTTCTATTAGTTTCATAAATGCATCTTCTAGCGTGCTGTCTGCTTTTTTCATTTCAAAGATAGTTATGTTTTCCTTTGCTAGTTCTGAGAATATTGTTTTTCTTAAATCGATGTTGCCTTTTGCTTCAATTATATATTGTTTTGTGCCATCTTCATTTTCTGATGCCAATTCTATTTTTTGGATGTCTTTGATTTTTTCTGTTGCTTCTTTCATTTTGCTTTCTGGGTCTTCTACTGTTACGTATACACAGTTATTGCTTGTTACTTTGTTTTCTAAGTTTTCTGGTGTGTCTATTGCTACTATTTTTCCTTTATTTATAATTATTACTTTGTTGCATATTTGGCTTACTTCTGATAATATATGAGAACTTAGAATTACTGTATGTGTTTTTCCTAGTTCTTTTATTAGATTTCTTATTTCTGTAATTTGTTTTGGGTCTAATCCTACTGTTGGTTCATCTAAAATTAGTATTTTAGGCTCTCCTACTAGTGCTCCTGCCATACTTACTCTTTGTTTATATCCTCTTGATAGGTTTTTGATAAGTTTCTTTTCTACGTCTTTTAGTCCTGTTTCTTCTATTATTTTTTGTACTTTTTCTTTTTTAGTCTTCTTGTCTATTTGTTTGATTTCTGCCATGTAATTTATAAATTCTTTTACTGTTAAATCTGTGTATAATGGCACTCCTTCTGGCATGTAACCTATCTCTTTTTTTGCTTTTTTTGGTTTCTTTAGTATGTCATATCCATCTACAATGATTTCTCCTTGTGTTTGTTCTATAAAGCCTGTTATCATGTTCATTGTTGTACTTTTTCCTGCTCCATTTGGTCCAAGTAATCCTACAATTTCACCTTCGTTGATTGTGAAACTGATATTGTCTACGGCGACAAACTTTCCATACTTTTTTGTAACGTTTTTTACTTCTATCACAAAAAATTCCTCCTTTATTTCTCTTCTAATTGTTCAATCCCTAACATCTTATCATTTTCTTTTTATAAAGTAAAGTATTTCACAAAAAATTCACATTGAATATTAAATTATCTATATAAAAAAATTAAGGATTATGGGGCCGTCCCCAAATCCTTATTTTACTGTTGTAATTCTGTTTTGACTGTGCTGATTTCTGTTGTTGTTGCTTTTTGTGCTGGTACGTAATATCCTTTTGTTTGTGCTATTTTGAATAGTTCGTATTGAAAGCTTTCATCATTGTTTCTTATTTGTTGGAATGTTTGTCTTAATTGCATGTTTTCTGATTCTGATATAGCTGTTTGATAGGCTGTTAGGTCAGCTTTTACGCTTCCTAATATGTCATTTACCATTGTTTTTTCATCCATCTTTTTTAACCCTCCTTTTAATTGTTTAAAAATGTCATTAATTTTTGTTTTGTGTTTAGCGCATCTTGTGCTGATTTTGAAAATAATTGCTTTATTTGTGGATCAACTGCTTGTGATGAATAAGTATTTAATTTTTGATAAGCTGTTTCGTGTGCACCTATTAGATGTCTTAAGTGTTGTAGTTCTATTTGATTTAAATCTGCCATTTTTATCCTTCCTTTCTTTTTTGTTTCTTGTTTTATTTTTTCCTTTTTTTCCTTTTTTATACATTTTTTCTATTGAATGTGTGGAAAAATATTAAGAGGAAGAATAAAATCTTCCTCTTTTAATATTTTTTTAAATTTTCAACTATTTCTTGGTATCTTTCCTCCATGGCTTTTAGATTACTGTTTTTTTGATACTCGCTCATAATTTTTTCAATATCTTTTTCTTGCGCTATGTTTATATTTGTCATTTGTGTATATGCAATAAAAACAATAGAAATAATAAATAACATCGCTAATACTACAAATAATGTTATTGATCCTTTTTCATTCTTCATTATTTTCTCCTTTCATAGGCGTATTTGCTAATTTATTTATATCATATCCATTTTTGTTTTTGCAATACTTTATTATAATATTTCTAAATTTGCATATTTTGCCATTAGTCTTTTATGCCCTGCTTTTTCAAAGTTTATGTCTACTTTTAAATCATCGCCTTCTGGTTCTACTCTATCAATTATACCTTCTCCAAATTTTTTATGAAATACTTTAACTCCTTCTTCATATTGTGATAAATCGATATTTTTGGTAACAGAAGATTTTTTTCCTAAACCATTTAAGAAACTTTCTGCTGTTCTAAAAGCAAAGTTATTGCTTTTAACTGCTGACATTGCTGGTATTTTTACAGTATTATTGTTTTGATTTCCATATGTCCATGTGAAAGGAGAATCTTTGAACATTTCTTCTTTGTTTGAAGTTGTTCCAAATGCCTCATCATATCCTTCTAGTAATTCTTTTGGAATTTCTTCTAAAAATCTGGATACTGGATTATGACTTGTAGAGCCAAATATTGTTCTTTGTTTACTACATGTTAAGAATAAGTTTTCTTTTGCTCTTGTGATTCCTACATAGCATAATCGTCTTTCTTCTTCTAATTCCCTTTGTTCCATCATTGACTGGTATCCCGGAAAAATTCCTTCTTCCATGCCAACTAAAAATACATTTGGAAATTCAAGGCCTTTGGCACTATGAAGTGTCATAAGTGTAACTGAATCTTCTACTTCTTCCATGTTGTCTAAATCACTTGATAATGTAATTCCTTCTAGGAATTCGCTTAATGAATTTTCTGCAAATTCTTTTTCAAATTCAATTGCAACTGTTAGAAATTCTTCTAAGTTTGCAATTCTGTTTTCTGCTTCTAGTGTTTTTTCTTGTTCTAAGGCTTTCATGTAACCTGATTTTTTTAATGTTAGTTGTAATAGTTCTGATACTGTTAATTTTTCTTTCTGGGCTTTTAATTCTTCCATGCAGTTAATGAATTCTCTTGAACTTAAAAAAACTCTATTTAGTCCATATTCATCTGCTTTTTTTATTACTTCATACATAGATGTTTCATTTGATATAGCTAGTTGCTCTACTTTGTCTAAACTTGTTTTTCCAATTCCTCTTTTTGGTTCGTTTATTATTCTTTTTAAGCTTAAGTTATCTGCGTTGTTTTGTATTAATCTTAAATAAGCAATTGCATCTTTTATTTCTTTTCTTTCATAGAATTTTAAACCTCCAACAATTTTATATGGAATGTTTTCTCTTCTAAAGATATCTTCTATTGCTCTTGATTGTGTGTTCATTCTGTATAGTATTGCAAAGTCTGAATATTTATAATATTCTTCTCTTTTTAAATGTTCTATTTGTTCTACTATATAAGCACCTTCATCGTATTCATTGTCTGCTTGATATACGCGTGGTAAGTGTCCTTCGTCATTTTCTGTCCATAGCTCTTTTTTGTATTTTACTTCATTGTTTTTTATAACACTATTGGCTGCTTTTAGTATGTTTTGAGTACAACGATAGTTTTGTTCTAGCTTGATAATTTTTGTTCCCGGAAAATCTTTTTCAAAGTTTAAAATGTTTGCGATGTCTGCTCCTCTAAATGAGTATATTCCTTGGTCATTATCTCCTACTACTGTGATATTTCCATGTTTTGATGCAAATAGTGTAATTAGTGTAAATTGTGCTTTGTTTGTATCTTGGTATTCGTCTACTAATACATATTTGAATTTGTTTGAATAATATTCTAATATGTCTTGGTTGTCCAATAAGATTTTTATTGTATAATTTATGATGTCATCAAAGTCTATTGCATTGTTTTCTCTTAGCCTCTTTTGATATAACTCATATACTGTGGCAATTTTTTCTTTTCTATATTCTCCATTTGTTCTTGCTGTGTATTGGTCTGGTTCTAGCATTTCATTTTTTGCATTGCTTATTTCAGATAATACACTCCTCTCTGTAAATAATTTGTCATCAATTCCTAAGTCTTTTAGACATGCTTTTATTAGTGCTCTTTGGTCTGTTGTATCAAATATAACAAAAGAAGTGTCAAATCCAATTCTGTCTATAAATCTTCTTAATATTCGTACACAAATAGAGTGAAATGTTCCCATCCATATTTCTTTTGCAGAGTCTCCTACTAAGTTTGCGATTCTTTCTTTCATCTCATTTGCTGCTTTGTTTGTAAATGTGATTGCTATTATGTCCCATGGTTTTACATGTTTTTCTCCTATTAGATATGCTATTTTGTGTGTTAATACTTTTGTTTTTCCACTTCCTGCTCCGTGCTATTACTAGACATGGGCCTTCTGTTGCAACTACTGCTTCGTGTTGCTTATCGTTTAATCCTTCTAATATGTTTTGCATTTAATCTTCCTTTCTTTGTTTTATGTTTATCGACTTTGTTTTTATGTTAATTTTTATTCTTCTATTTTTTCTATTTGTGCTTGTATTTTACTATATTATTTTTTAAATTGCAATATTTTTTTCTTTTTTATAGTGTTGTTGCAAATATCCCTATGAGAAATCCTAACATGTTTCCTATTGATGTCATTCTTCCATGATATAGATTGTTTGATTCTGGTACTAATTCTCCAGATACTATGTATAACATGGCTCCGTGCTGCAAAGCTTAGACATATTGCAATTATTTCTTGTGATATTGATCCAACTATCGCTCCAAAGAATGCTCCTATCCCTGTTGTTATCCCTGATAAGATTACATAAAATATGACTTTGGGTATTTTCATTCCTCCATTTTTCATTGGTACTGCCATTGATATTCCTTCTGGTTGAGGTCAAAGTAGACAGTTTTAATTTTTAAGTGCTGTTATTGGAATTACATATATTCCATCAGGTCTTTTAATAATGGCTTCATGTAATCCACTAATTATGCATAAAAATTTCGGTTTTCTTTCTACTTGGTCATTAAATTTTAATAAATTTTCTGCTGCTTCTTCTATTTTATCAGTTCCTAATTTTATTTCGATGGCTCCATAATCCCCATTTGGCATTTCTACAATTGAATCAATTTCTAATCCTGTTGTATTATCTCTAAAGTGATATAAATTACCATTATAGCTTTCTATATAAATTCTTAAATCTCTTTCACAAAGTGATTCAAATAAAAAACCTAGAAAATTTACATCATTTAATAAACTTTCAGTAGTTAATCCTAAAATACCACATACCAAAGATGGATCTGTAAAATGTCTTTTTGCTGATTTACCTACTCTACTACTTGAACGTAAATTTATACTAAATGCTATTTGATTTTCTATCAAATGTAATTTTTCTAAAACATTAATATAATCTAAAACAGTATTTTTACTTGCTACATCATCATCTTCATTTACATCATGCATTATTGTATTGTTATTTACAATTGTACTTTCATTTCTAGCTATAGCACGTAATATCATACGCATTTTATTAATGTCTCTTGTTACTCCATCAATATTAGAAATATCAAAATTTAACACATCATTTATATAACTTTGAGTTAATTCTAGAGCGTCTTCTTCAGTCATACCTATGCTTTGTGGCCATCCACCTCTGATGATTAAATATATTAAATTTTTTAAATCTACTTTTCCTATGAATTTATCTTTAACATTATTTTTAAATAAATCTTGTAATGTAATCTCTCCGACTTGAATCTCCTGATTCATATAAAGACATTGTGTACATTTTCATTCGTGCAATTCTTCCAGCGCCTGAATGATGGATATCTTTTGTTACTGGTGTTGCTGAACCTGTTAATATATATTTTCCCCTCTTATTATCCTCATCACATTTAAATCGAATTCCATCCCAAATTGCAGGTACTTCTTGCCATTCATCTATAAGTTCTGGATATTCTTTATTTAATATTAAGTCAACATTCATTTGTGCTAAACTTCTTTCATTAAAATTATTACTAACATTGTTAAGATAAACAACTGAATTTGCATGATTTAGTGATGTCCAAGTTTTACCACACCATTTTGGTCCTTCTATACTTATTGCTCCAAATATTTTTAAATTTTTTTCTATTTTTGCATCTATAATTCTTTTTTTATAATCGTTTTTTGTAAGAGCCATATTATCCCTCCTAAATGTTTATTTTTATATATTATAGCATTTTATTGGTAAAATTTCAAGGTTTTTATTGGTACTTTTTCAAGATTTCTATTGGTACTTTTTCAAAAAATTTAAATTTTCTAAAATTAAAAAAAATATCTACTTGCTTATCTTGATGAATCTCTATTTTATTAATTAATACTTTCATACTTTCAGGTGTTGGTTCTTCTAAACTTAAAAATTCTTTTACTACTCTTTCTATCTCTTTGCTATTGTCTTCTTTATTATTTTCTGATATTTCCTTTAATTCTATGTATTTTTTTTCTTTTTGTTTTGCTTCATTTTGTAATTTTTCAAATAGTCTCTCATACATTTCTTCACTTATTTTTCCATTCAATTTATCTACATACATTTTATCAATATTATCATTTATAATCTTTACCTCTATTTCTAGTTTTTTTAATAATTTGCTATAATCATATTTTGTTCTACAATTTTGAATTGTTAATTCAATCTTTTTACTATCAATTAATTGAAATAATTGTCTTATGTATTTTAGTACTTGATTTTCTAATTCATCATAATTAAATCCATGTGAAGTGCATAAACCTAATTTTGAGTTTCTACGATAATTATTGCATACCATATTTAGTTTTCCATTTTCTTTTATTTTTACACCTATTTTGTGCTTACATTCATAGCAAAATAACAACCCATCTAATAAGAATTTATGCTTTTTTTCGTTTCTATTATACTTTTGCACAATTATCATTTTTTGTACTTTATCAAAAACTTGTCTATCTATAATTGGTTCGTGTGTGTTTTCCACAATATTCCACTGTGTTTGTGGATTACTTTTAATTTTTCTATTTTTATAACTTATTCTACTTCTTTTATTTTGAATTGTATTTCCAATATATATCTCATTTTTTAATATATTTTTTATTGTTTTATTTTCCCAAAAAGCCAGTTTATTATACCTTATTTGAGTTGCTGTTGGTATTTTATTGTTATTTAAATAGTTTTTTATGGCTCCTATATTATTTCCGCGAACTCGCCATATTAAAAATAGTTTTTACTATCTTAGCTTCTGGCTCACATATAATTAGTTTATTTTTGTCTTTTGGATCTTTCATATATCCAATCGCTATTTTTCCTCCTACCCATTTTCCTTGTTTTTGCATAGTATGTAGGGCTGTCCTAATTTTCTTCGACAAATCTTTTGAATACATATCATTTAAAATTGACTTAAATGGTGCGATATCATTATTACCATTGTTTGTAGCAAAGGTATCTATTCCATCTGTTACAGAAACATATCTAACTTCATGCTCCGGAAACCATTTTTCAATATATTCGCCAGTTTCTATGTAATCACGACCCAAACGAGATAAGTCTTTTGTTATGACCATATTTATTTTTCCAAGTTCAATATCATTTATCATTTTTTGAAATCCCGGTCTATTAAAGTTTGTTCCCGTAAATCCTTGGTCAGTATATATGTCTACTAAATTATACTCCATTCCAAGTTTTCTTACATACTCAGTTAATAAATCTCTTTGATTTTTTATGCTTTCACTCTCATCATAACCCCTATCGATATCTTCTTTGGATAATCTTATATAAATTGCAACCTTATAAATCTCTGTTTTTATTTGATCAAGCATTTTTCCTCCTTTCTATGCTCGATAAGATTAATTAGAATTCGCGATATTAAGTTTTCTATTTCTTCACCTTTTTCATCAAAATGCACGGTAAGTTTAAATTTTTCGTTCATAGTTGCCTCCTCAAAGTATAAATATTTATTTAATTTATATGCATCAAACAATCAGTTATTCACATATGAATTTTGATGTAAAAGGCTTATTTAAAAATTTAAAAGCAAGTGATTATTTTACAACCACTTGCTTTTTTGTTGTATTTACTTTAAACAACATTTATACAATATAATTTTTATTACATATATGGCATTTATAGTGAAAATCATTTAATAGTTTTACATTTTGATTTTTTGGTATTATACCTAGTTTTTCAATATCTTTTTCTAAACATTTATCATAATAAATATAATAGGTTTTTTCTGTTAAATTATAGATAATTCTTCCTCTTGGGTAATAGTCAAAATCCACTCCATATTTTGCGTAATAAAACTTATCCCATATTTCCATATGGCTTCCGAGGATAATTTAAAAAATCTCCATATTTCTCTGCTTTATCTAAGCTACAATTATGTAAAAAAAGTTTATTATTTACTACAAAAAAAATTCCTACCACTAAATTATCTCTCCTTTTATTTTACATTTATTAACATCCCATTACCTCTATATTTGTGGCAACTAATTTCCCTTCTTGTTGTTCTTGTTCTTGTAAGGTAACATATAAAGTATCTTGTCTTTGTTGCATTTTTTGTAATTCTTGTAACTGATTTTGTGTATTTCCCATTATTTGTGTATCTGGTTTCACTAATATTTCACCTTCAAAATTTTGTGCATTTTGATTGTTATCCCACCATGTTATTTTACAGGTAAGATAAATATTTTGCCCATTTTGCTTAATCTGTTTAATATATGCCGTTATTTCTTTTTGTCCTGCAAGCTTACTTTTTATTTCTTCTACTGAATACTTATCTAATGGCTGCTCCTGAACTTGCTGTGCTTGTGATGATTGCGTATCATAGGAATAGGTAACATCATTAAAATTTCGATAAATACAATTACTATTAATTGCTTTACTTAAACAAAACAAATTAACGTAGTATTCCCCTGTTGTTTCACTTCCTTTAAAATAAAGTGTTACTCCACCAATTCGTGTTTCTATTTTATCAATTTGATATTTTGTTATGGTTGCTATTACATTTGTTTTTTCAAATTGTTCTTCTGCTATATCTTGCGCCATTTTTATATTATTGTTTTCTTTAAAGTTTTCCCATGCTTGTTTCGTTCCTAATCTTATACTATAAATACCTTCTTCATATTTTTTTAACTCATTCGACCAACTTGGCACTTGATAGTAGATTGGCTGTAGGATACGATATTCTTTGCTATCTAACATTTCATAGCATTCTTGCTTATTTGAAATTTGTTTGGCTAATAACTTTTCTAAATTTTCTTTATATTTTATATTGTTTTTGACAACGATTCCACCTTCCTCTGTTCTTTTTATTACATTATAGTTTTCTTTTTGAAAGGCAATAATATAATTTTTACTAATTGTATTATAATCTAATTCTATGTAGTTTTCTTCTTCTTCCACTTTTTTTATATCATCTTGTGATAATTTTGCACCTTCTCCTATACCATCTATACATTTTATTAATTGATTTTCTAAATCATTATAATCTTGCTGAGATGGTTCATACACATAATATTTATCTGCATTTTTTATTTTATATATAATTCTATCTGGTGTTTCAAAATATTTCACATTATTATAAGACTCTTCTTCTAATGGTTTAATTTGAGTAAAAATCAACAGTCCTATGCATAAAATTAAGGTTAATGTTGTTACACCTATTAATGTTTTGTATTCTTTAAATTTATCCGATAATTTTATCATTTTAATTCTTCTTTCCATATTTTTTTTACTATCTGTAACATATAATAATCGATTCGTTATTTTTTCTTCTTCTGATATTGGTAATAAGCTAACCAAAGCTTTAGCATATTCTTTATCCTTGTTGCGTGGTATGTTTTTTATGACTAACTCATCTGTTTTTAATTCCATATCTTGCCTTACTTGCTTAAAGCAAAACCATAGTATTGGATTAAACCAGTATACAAAAGTTATTAGTAAAAGTATAAAATTCAAAAGTGTATCTTTTCTTTTATAATGGGCTAATTCGTGCATAAAAATATATCTTAAAACTTCATCTGACTTTTCTAAAACTTCTTGTGTTAAAAGTATTTCTGGTCTTAAAATGCCATAAATACAAGGTACTATTTTATGTTTTTGTTTTATTAATTTTATATGTCTTTTTATTTTTAAGCTTTGTTTTGCTTCTTCTAATATTCTTAAAATTCTTTCTTCTTTTATTTCTTCTTTTCCAATTTTTAGCTTCATTTTTATTACATTAAATAGGTAAATAATAGCAAGAACGGTCATGCCTACTAACCATATATACATTAGTACTTTTCCGTAATAATTATAGGAAAAACTTATCTTCATTCTTTCAAGAAGGTTTGTAAAATTTGCTATTGTATTAAGATGTTCATTTCTACTATATAATGTTATTCTAAATGGAACTATTAAGCTAATGAGTAATAGCATCCACATAGAAAATTTCCACTTTGGAGATATTTTTTTATCAAATATTTTTCTCAATAATAATATTACAATTGCTACAAAACTAGCTATAAATGCCATATATAAAATATTTATAAATATCTTTTGAATCAACAGCATATCTATAATTCCTTTCATTCTTCTATTAAATCTATTAATTCTTGTAAATCCTTTTTCGTTATTTTTTTATCTTCGACAAAGTTTAATAAAAGTTTATTTGTACTCCCATTGTATAATTTGTCTAAAAAACTTTCATTCGCTTTTTTTAAATATTGTTCTCGTGAAATAACCGTTTTAAATAGTTTTTCTTTTTTGTTTTTTGAAGTATGTGATTTAACACTTCCTTTTTCAACTAAACGATATAATAGTGTTTTTATCGTGCTTTTATTTTTTATTTCTTTATCGCTTAATTGATTAACAATTTCATTTAAAGTTAGTGGCTCTGATTTCCACAAAACGTTCATTATTTGTAATTCTGCATCTGTAATTTCATATTTTTTATCTTTCATCCTTTTCCTCCTATATAAAAAGTTACAGTTGTAAACTCTTATATAGTTTACAACTGTAACTTTATTTTGTCAAGTACTTTCCTATAAAATAGCCTTTATTAAATTTATTTTTAACTATTTTTAATAGTGTCTATTTTTGAATCTACCTTCTGGTATGTCATGTAAACAAATAGCTAGTGCTAAACTCAATCCTAATTTCATAGATGCTTCAAATCCAGATCCAATTGCTAATCCTTCTGGAAAGTTGTGAATCGCTAAGCCGATTGAAACAATTATACCTGTTTTTAATAAAGAATTTTTTGGCTTTATGAATTTGCTATTGTTCTTGAAATTTTTTTCTACTATTAAATCACAAAATATCATTGCTATTATTCCTAAAATTGTTCCTAAAATCACATTTATTAGTGTTGCTATTTCTAGGGCTTCTGGTATTAGGTCGAAACATATTACAGACATCATTAACCCAGAGGCAAATGCTAGTATAAAGCTTAGGAATTTGTTTGAATTTTTTTTGATTATAATGCCTATTATGCCTCCTAGCGTGGTTCCAAATGTCCCAAAAAATAATCCTAAAAGTGTTGTTTTTAATATTTCTTCCATGACATTTTCTCCTTACGTTTTTTGTTTTAGTTTATTTTTTAAAACTTACTTTTATACCAGATTTTAATAAAAAGGTCTAGCATTTCTACCAGACCAATGGATATAAATTGTTTTGTTAAATAAATGAACAGAAAATGTACTATTAAACTGTATATTCATTTATATTTGGTTCTTTCACATTTTCATCAGTTACAGTATTAAACTGATATTCAAAGCTTGTACTTATATAATTTTCTGGTTCATCCAAATCATTATAATTAATTCTTTTTATTTCTAAACCTGTATCTTTTTCTATATACAGAATTTCATTTGGTAATATTGAAGTAATATCTTTTGTCATATTACTAATTTTATAACATTGTTTACCATTACATTCTTCTGATGTAATAGATGAAAACATAGCCATTATTATGTCTTGATAAATATTTTTAGGATAAATATTGGATATTGATGTTTTTAATTCACCAAAATTTAATTTTGCTGTCTTTTCTCCACCGACATCAATATATGAATTTGTAGTGTCTCCATTATGATAAACTATTATTTCTGAAGGGTTATCCTCATTTAAATGAGTATATTTTACTAACTGAATATCATTTTTATTATAAGTTTCTATGTTTATAATAGAACCATTGCTAGAATTATAATTGCTAGATTTTACATAATAATTATTAGAAGTTATGTACTTATTAATTGAACCTTTTAAATTCTCAATGATAATTAACTTTCTTCCAATTAATATTAAAAATATAAGTAAAATTAGGATAATAACTATTATGAAGTATTTAATTTTCTTATTCATTTTTTCACCTCCTTCATAATATATTTAGGTTTTATAGTCATCTAATGACTGTATATTATAAATGCATTTTAGATTTTTTATTTCTTACTATCAAAGCCATGAATTTAGCAATAAAATTTAATATCCTCTGCATGGATTTTTTTCCACATTTCTATAATTTGAAAATAGTGCAAAGAGATATCTTCGCAAATAATATTTAATTCTCTTTCTGGAATTTTACTTTTATTATGACAAACAATGCAACCACCAGATTGAGTTATCCAAACTTTAGTAGCATTGGCTGTTGGCATTCCCTTCGATATATGAACATGTATAGGTTCATCATTTTCATTTGTCCAGAAATAAATTTTATATCCGTTTTAATTCAAAAATACTAGGCAATTTTTAGTCCTCCCATTCGTGCATATTTAAAGAAAAAAGATGAACCATTTTTTACAATTTCTAAAAATGTTTTCTTCTCCTCATCCGAATAATTTCCATCTTCTAAAATTATTTCATAGCTTGGTAATTCAATAACATATGTGTCAAAACCATCTTTAGTTGGTCTTTCAAAAGTAATGTGAATATATTCATCACCATTTTCTTTTTTCCCTATATTTGAAAATACACCTAATGTACCATCTGGATATTTCGCAAATTCATATGTCATTTTTATCACTCTCCTTTTAGTTTTTCTGCTCTGTCTGCTGCTATTAAGTTATCTATCATTTCATCTAAGTCTCCATTTAAGAAGTTTTCTATTTGATAAATGCTCATTCCTATTCTATGGTCTGTAATTCTTCCTTGTGGATAGTTGTAGGTTCTGATTTTTTCACTTCTGTCACCAGATCCTACTTGTGTTTTTCTTGCATTTGATATTTCGCTATCTTGCTTTTCTTTTTCCATTTCGTATAATTTTGTTCTAAGCATTCTCATTGCATTATCTTTGTTTTGAAATTGTGACCTTTCTGTTTGACATTCTACTACTATTCCTGTTGGTTCATGAATTAGTCGTACAGCTGATGATGTTTTATTTATGTGTTGTCCTCCTGCTCCTGAAGCTCTATATACTTCCATTTTTATGTCAGATGGGTTTATTTCAATTTCTACATCTTCTACTACTGGTAAAACTGCAACTGTTGCAGTTGATGTATGTATTCTTCCACTACTTTCTGTGTCTGGCACTCTTTGTACTCTGTGTACCCCACTTTCAAATTTTAGTCTGCTATATGCTCCTTTGCCTGATATCATGAAAGATATTTCTTTGTATCCTCCTAATCCTGTTTCATTTTCATTTAGTATTTCTAATTTCCAATGCTTTTTTTCTGCATACATTGTGTACATTCTAAATAGTGTTCCTGCAAATAATGCTGCTTCTTCTCCTCCGGCTCCTGCTCTTATTTCGCATATTATGTCTTTATCGTCATCTGGATCTTTTGGTATTAATAGTATTTTTAGTTCTTCTTCTATTTTTGGCAATGTTTCTTTTGCTTCATAATATTCTATTTCTGCTAGTTCTTTCATCTCTGGATCTTGTAATAGTTCCCCTGCTTCTTCCATTGCTTGTTTTACTTTTTTGTACTCTCTAAATTTGATTACTACATCTTCAATGCTTGCATGTTCTTTCATGGCTTTTTGCCATTCGGCTTGATTAGCTATGATTTCTGGATCAGAAATTAGTTTTGTTAATTCGTCATATCTCTTTTCTACAGCTTCTAATTTTTCAAACATAATTATTCTCCTTTTCTTTTTTGCTTTTGATATTATACTACATTTTTTGAATTTATTCAATACTACAATGTATTTAAATGATACTCTATTCCTAATTGTTCTAAAATTTCTTTTTCTCGATTTGTACATGTAAATAGTATTATTTGATAATCAAAAAATCTTTCTTTGATGTATTTTAATATGTTTGTTAATCTTTCTGTGTCATAATAAGCAAATGCTTCGTCTAAAATAATTGGCATTTTTTCATCTGATAGTTTTTCTACCATTGCTAATCTTAATGAAAGGTATAATTGATCTATTGTACCAATACTTAGTCTTGATGCTGGCATATAGTTTCCATTTTCTAATTCAACTACTAATCCAATGTCATCATTGAACTTGACATTTACATATTTTTCCTTTGTGATTTCGGCTATAGTCTTTGATAATTCTTCTGTAAATTTAGGGGTTACTGTATTTTTCATTTTCTCGTAAGATTCGTTTAAAACTTCTTTTGCTAGGTTTACACTTTTTTCAAAATTTTTTAGGTTTACCATTTGTTCATTATGGTTAATCAAATTTTCTTCTATATTGGATAAATTTTCCAATTTTGGTTCGATGTTTTTACTGTCTAAATCTAAAGTATGTAATTCAATTTTTCTATTATTTAATTTATTTTCTAAATTTTGTATTTCAAAATTTATTTTTTCTAAATTATTTTTTCCTAATTTATTTTTTTCTAATTTTGAATTTAAATTATTTTTTAATTCGTTAATTTCTTTTTCTAATTTTTCATTATTTTTTTCTAATATATTTATCTCATAATTAAAAGGTTCTATTTCTGAATTTATTTTTTCCAAATTATTTTTTATATTTTTTTCTTTTTTATTTATTTTATTTTTAAATAAAATGTAAAAAATTAAAAGCGTTGGTACTGTAAGGAGAAAAATAAAATTAAATAATTTATTTTTTATAAAAATAAATTGTAGAATATTAATTATAATAATTAATGAAAAAATTATTAATATTATTTTATTTTTTTTGTTTTTTTCAAAATTTATTTTTTTATTTTTTTCTAATATATTTTTATGGTTCAAATTTAATTCGTTTATTTTATTTTTTAATGAATTTATTTTTTCATTATTTTCATTTTTTAAATTTATTTTTAAATTTATTTTTTCATTTTCTATTTTTTGATTTTCAAAAAATAATTTTATTTTTTTTAAATTTTTATTTTCTTCTTCTAAATTTTCTATCTCTTTTTTTAGTTCATTTCTTTTTTCTTCTATTTCATATTTTAAATCTTCATATTTTTCTAATTGCTGTTTTTCTTGTTCAAGTTCTATGATTTTTTTACTAATTATATTAATTGGCTTTTCCCTAGACCTTTCTGTTCCAATTTCTCCTAATTTGCGTCTATCGATTCGATCCATTGCTCTTTTGAAAGAAACATTGTCTTCTCCTGTGCCTACTAGATTTGCAATTTTTTGTATTAGAATAGTTTGGGCTTGTTTTTCTAGTTTGACTTCTTGTTGATTGACAAGTACTGTTGAATTAAATAATGCTTCATCTACTTTTGTCTGTTCATAAAAAAATTCATTACCTTTGCTTTTATCAATATTAAATTCTTTTGATATATCTTCCATTTTTTCATTAAATATTTGAGGATTTTTCTTTTTGAAATCTCTAAATATTTCAAATTTTTCTTTATTGTCAAGTTCATATTCTAGCTTTCCTGAAAAATCTTCTCCTACCCATGGATTATATTTTTCGAAATCAGAAATTTCTTTTCCATTTTTGTTTTTTGATATTCCATAAAAACAATTAGCAATAAAGTTGAGTAATGTTGATTTTCCTGCTTCATTTTTACCATATATCAAA
The DNA here is from genome assembly GCA_947631385.1 of uncultured Clostridia bacterium. GTDB lineage: Bacteria > Bacillota > Clostridia > TANB77 > CAG-508 > CAG-269. The sequence goes on from CANRLE010000006.1 coordinate 19,699, forward strand.
TTTAAGTGATTTCCAAATTCTATTTCTTTGTCTTTTAATTTTCCATATGCATTTATTTTTAATTTATTAATTTTCAAAAAAATTCCTCCGTCCTTTAAAATTACTCTAATGCATCCATTCCTATTTCAATTGCTTTTTCTATTATTTGCTTTTCTTCTTCTGTTATTTCTGGTGCTTCTAATTTTTCTAACATGTTTTTTGCAAATAATCCTCTTAGTGTGTTTTCATTTGCTATGCTTTTTAGGTCATAAGCAATTTTTGTATAGTCTTTTATTTTTATAATTCTCTCATTTGACAAATATTTTAATATATCATATTTGTTTATTTCAAAGTTTCTATTTCCTTTTAAAATTATTTTGATGTATTCGTTTTCTTGTATTTCTAATTCGTTTATTTTTTCTATTAATTCTTCTTTTGACATTATGTCTGTTACGTCCATTTCAATTTCTTTGAATTTTTCGTCATCTAATGGAATGAATTCTGTTGTTATTTTTCCTTTTTGTATGTCTCCTACTATCATTCCGTGTTCTCCTAATTCATCAAAGCCTAATGAAATTGTTGAACCCGGATATACTATTTCACTACTGTAATCTGGCTTATGTATATGCCCTAATGCAATGTAATCAAAATTCTTTTCTTTTAGCATCCTTCTTGTCATTGAATTGTATTGCTTTTCTTCAATTGATGCTCCATCTAATGTACCATGTATTATTAAAATGTTTATTTTGTCTTGGTTTTCTATTTCTAAGTTTTCAATTTTAGAGTCTGTACAATAAAAGTCATCAAATCCATATCCATAAATGTCCGCTTCTTTTTCTTCTATTTTTTCTATTTGAGATTTAAATATCTTTACATTTTTGCTCCAATTGAATTTATTGTAGTAAGAGTTTTTTATGTATGGATCATGATTTCCCGGTGATATAAATATTTTGGTGTCTGGAATTTCTTGAAATAGTTGGTTGATGTATTCAATTGTTGATAGTTTTACATATTTGTGCTCATATAAGTCTCCTGATATAAATAAATATTCTATTTGATTTGTTTTACAGTATTCTATTACTTTTTTAAATGCTTTTCTTTGTTCTAGTCTTCGTAAGTCTCCTAAGATGTCTTTGTCTGAGAGACTAACAAATGGACTGTCAAAGTGCATGTCTGCTATGTGTGCAAATTTCATATTTTACTCCTTATTTTAGTTTTATTGCCTTTTTATTTTATACTATTTTCCTAATTTTTTCAATATTTATTTAAAAAGGACTACAGTTTTAGTAGCCCTTATTTCTATAAAAATATTAATGTTCCATTTCTCTATTTTGCTCTTGTTGTATTTTCTTTTTATAGTAATTTATCATATCTAATATCTCTTTGCATTCTTGCGGATTAGCTTTTCTATTTTCTCTTTTGTTTAATAAATTTTCTAGTCTTTTCAATTGCTCATGGTTCTTTTTTCCTTGATTTTTATATGTTTTTGCATATTCTATTGCTTCTATTGCATTGTGATAATTTTTTGCTTCATCCTCACTATTATATATTTTTATAGGTAAGTCTTTTTCATTTGTTCCCCTTATATAAACTTCTATTTTATTAATTTCTTTTAGTTGCTCTATTTTTCTTATAGTTTCATTTATTCTTACTTGTGCATCTTTCATAAATTCTATTGTTGTAAAACGTGGAAATTCTTTGTCTTCTATTTGTTTTTCATATCTTTCTTGTGAAGATATTATACATTCTTCTAATGGTACTGATAATACCGCTACATCCACATTATATCCCATTGGCACAAATTTATCATTTATAAAGTGTAACATTAAGTTTGTTTCACGTAATGTTGTGTTAATGATTATATTTTTTCTTTTTTGTAATGCATATTCTAGCAGTTCTGAAGCAACTTGATTGCAAAATTCTGCAGATAATTCTGTCATTTCAATTATATCTGTGCTATTGTTTTGAGTAAATATTGGTGAGTATTTTCTATAGTCATCAACATCAATAACAACAAATTCTTTATTTGAATTTTCTATTAATAAACTTTTACATAATTGTGTTTTCCCAGCTCCCGGAAGTCCCCCTATTAGAATAGCTTTTGGTGTTAAATCACCTTTCTTATTATCTACTATATCCTTTTTTAACATTTGTATAATGCTATTTGTATCATTCTCCATAACTTCTATCCTTTTTTCCATAAATTTTGTCAATGTCTCTTACTTTTACTGCAAATTTTTCTAATATTGGCGTTGTTAGTTTTATAGGATTAGTTGTTAGGGTTTTCATTTTATCTTCATTTTTAGTAACTAGACATTCTACAATATCTCTTACTTCTTTGCAGTCATAATCTTTTCCTAATAATTGCATTGCCGCTTCTACTCGATCTCGTGGCATGTTAATGCCATTCCAATTGCAATAATTTTGTAAATTTTGTAAAAATTTATTTGTTGAATAAAAACAATTTTCATATACAGTTTCCTTTGGCATATCGTCTGTATGGAAAGAAAATTCACAATTTTCTCCTTCTATTTCCCATGTTAAGTACCTGTATTCTCTTTTCTTTAACATATCAATGCAATAATTTAATCCTTCATGTGCGTTTAATATATCATCGATTGAATATCTAACCATTCTAAATCTTCCTATACAGTCCTCTCCTGAGACAATTCTATATCTTTGTGCATATGAATATTTATGAGTAATTGGCAAAAATTCATCTAATTGCTTTTCTTCATGTATCATAGCATGTATTAAAAAGTTTTTAGTTTTTGTGGAAATGTTATGATTTACTGGTCCTACTAAACAGCTATAATTTACACCTATGTCTTCAGTAGTTAATTTTTCTGATAATTCAGCTAAAAATTGCTCAAAGTCTTGTAATTGCTTGGCACTAACTTTGGTAGATACTGCTCTTATATCATAATCATTGTCTGCTCTTTCTTTGTAATCATCAAATGCCATTGAACCAGCAACAAAAATTGATTTAATATTTTTATCTTGTGCAAAATAATTTTTAAATTCATTATCTACTATTTTACTAATTTCTTTTATATTCATTTCTACATCCTTTCCAATAATTTGTAATACTATCTATGATGAAATCATAATTAGTGGTATTTCCATTTCGTCCTTTGTTATACCCGCATGATATGTTTTAAATGTTTTTCCTTTTTCATCATATCGTAAACATGCATCTTTTGTTGCTACAGCTATATAGTCTCCTATATTTTCTTCTACTCTACTATGTTTTATTTTTTTCCCGAATAGTTTATTTTGTATGACTTCTTCTTTTGAATATAGTTTAAATTTATCTTTGTATGTTTCTTTAAATTTTTTTTCGAACGTTTCTTTATTTATGTTACTTTTTAATTTTATTACACATGCTCTTGGCTCTAAAGCTGTTGTTCTAGCTAGCATATTGTATACGTCTTTGTTTTCGCTTATCGTTTCATATGTACACTCAATATGTCCATGGTCTGCTGTTATTATTAGTAGTGATTCTGGTGGTAATTGTTTATATAATTCTTCTGTTTTTTGATTTATTTTTATCATTTCGTTTTTGACGTTTATACTGTTAAAACCTTCTTGATGCATTATTTTGTCTGGATTATCGTAATAGGCATAAATAAATTTTTTATTCTTGTTCGCTTCATTTTTGCTTTTACATATATCTATTATTCTGCTATTAATTTCATCTAATGTATTACATGGTTTTTCTTTGTCAAAAGGCCATACTATATAAGCTTGATTTTTTGTTTGCTCATTTATCCTGTCTATAATTGTCTTGTACACCATGTCTGGTCTTTCTTTTACTTTATGTTTTGCAGGTCTTTCTGTATCTTTTATTGTGTTTCTAAATACTGATATGGTTTCGTCATCATCTTCAAAATACATGTCCCATCCTAACCAACCATGTTCAGCTGGTTCTAATCCAGTTAAAATACTTGTTGTTGCTGCTACTGTTGTTGCTGGAAATATTGATGATATATCTCTTTGTTTATGTTTTTGTAAAAATTCTTCTTTTGATAAATATTTATTAAGTATTGAGCTTCCCATACCATCATATATAAGTAAAATTATGTTTCTATAATTTTTTTTGCTTAGTTGTTTATCTATATCTTTGAATGTTTCATTTAATTCTTGTACTCCCATCTCTTTTAGTATAGAATTACTTAAATTTACTAGGTTTTCACCTTCTATTGGTAACATTAGTGTGTATTTATTTTTTTCCATTTTTATAACCTCTTTTTATTACTTATAAAAATAGAGAAACTTCGTTTCTCTTCTTTTGTATTATTATTTATTTAAAATTAGGCTCAAAAAATATTCCTGCAAATGTTTCTAAATTTAAATGAAAGAATTCTTTTATTTGCATGATTTGGCTAAGATAGAATTCTTCTTCTCCTTCTAATTTTCTTTCTAGTTCTTCCTCTGATATACTTAATGCCTGTGCTAAATCTCTTTTTTCTACTTTTTCATTTTCTATTAATTTTCTTATTCTATGTCCTATGATTTTAGGTTCCATATTTTCTCCTTTTTGTTTCCTATTAGGAAACATAATATAACATTTTTTTCGTTTTGTCAATATAATTGTTCTATTTTATTTATATTTTTCATTTGCGTATCTCTCGAGAAACTTGCTACTAGCTATAAATAGTAGAATTTTTAAGTTTTATATATATTTACTTTTTTATATTTTAATGTTATAATTGTTTAAAATATAAGAGCAAATTAAGGAGGTTTCATTTTGAAATATACTTTTCACGAGAGATTTTCAGAACTTATTAAAAATTCTAATTTGACATATGAAGAGATTGCTCATGAATTAGGATTGAAATCAAAAGGTACTGTTGCAAAATATGCAAGTGGTCAAATTCAAAATATAGGTCCTGTTATGATTGATAAAATTGCTAATTTCTTTAATGTCTCTCCGATTTGGTTACTTGGATATACAGATGATAGGCACTATAAAATCAAAAAGAACTAGTTTTCATAGTTTTATTATAATAACTATTAAAAACTAGTTCTTTATTTTTTTATAAAATATAGTTTTTATTTTACAAAATTCTTATTAATCATCTAATGGTCCAAATAATTCATCAAATTTTGCTTCTAACTCTTTTTGTAAATCATATTCATCTTCACTATTTTCTTGTGGCAAAATTGGTGCTCCTTCACTGAAATCGTTTAAATCCAAAGTTGGATTATTTTCTACTTCCAACGGTTCTGTTTGTTCTGGTTTTGGACTATCTTCGAATAAATCATCTAATGATTCTACTTTTAAATTATCTACTGTATTTTCCTCTTTTTCTTCTACATATGGGTTATATGGATTATATTTTCTCCATACTCCTCTATCTTTTTCTCCAATATCATTGTGGCTTATTTCAAATGGTGCCATTTTCTTTGCCATTGGATGTTTGAAGTAATAAAATTTTTTAGCTTTTACTGGTTTTATTCCTTTTTCAAAGATAATACAGTCATCATTATCCATTCTACGCAATTCGTCTGGTGTCATTAATGCTCTTGCCATTACTTGGTCAGATACTGATTTTCCTGTTTTCCAGTTTTGTCTATCACGGTTAATTGAAACACTATCTCTTTCGATTGTTTTTTCACCTAAGGCTTTTGAGAAATATTCTACTGTTTTATATGAGTTACTTCCTAAAAATACGTGTGTGTCACAGTTACCCATTATGGTTTCATATGATTTTTCATAAACTGCTTCTAATTGGTCTATGTTTTGTAATATTACACTAAATGATATTTTTCTACTTCTTGATGTTGATATTTTTTTGTCAAAGTCTGGTATTTTTCCTATGTTAGCAAACTCATCTAAGATGAAAAATGTTTGCTCTTTTAGTGATCCACCATTTTGGTCTGCATAGTCATATAGTTGTTGTATCATTTGAGAGAAAAATATTGTTAATAAGAAGTCGTATGCTGTGTGTGTATCTGATGATATAACATAAACTGCTGTCTTTTTGTTTCCTATTTCTTCGAAATCTATTGTGTCTGTTGATGTTAGTTCTGCGATGTCTTTTGAGTCAAATTTTCCTAGTTTTGATTGTAGTGAACTTAGGATAGAACTATAAGTTTTTTCTGGTGCTATTTCAATTGATTTGTAATACATTCTTGCTGGATGGTCATATGGTAATTGACTGATTAGTTCTGTTAGTAAATTGCTTCCTCCATTGTTGTTTGCAGCTCTTACTAGTTCTGCACAACTTGCTAAGTTTTGTTCTTCTTCTGGTCTTGTCGCAATTAGATAATATATTAATGATTTTAGTAGCATTTCTGCCATGTCATCCCAATATGGGTCTTGTTTTCCACCTTCTGATTGTTGCCCTTTTACAATTGTGTTTGCTATTACGTCTACATCTAATTCTGATGATATGTGCATTAATGGGTTATATCCATCACTATATTGTGGTCTTACTAAGTTTAATACTTTTATTTCATAACCTTGCTCTTTCAAATATCCTGCTGTTCTGTCATATAGTTCTCCTTTTGGGTCTGTGAATATGTATGAACCTAAACATTGGTATGCATTTGGTATTGAGTAAGATGCTGATTTACCTGAACCTGAACCGTCCAACTACTAATACATTGACGTTTCCTCTTTTATCAACTGGTAAATAGTTTCCTTCTGCTAGGATAATTCCTTTGTTTCTATTTAAGATTTGATATTGTTCTCCTCTTTGACTCCAGTCACTAGATCCGTGTTCGATGTCTGTGTATTCGTTTTTAGGTGCTGACCTTGCAAATCCTATGAAGAAGAATACAGAGTAAAAAATAGTTGTAACTAGTAATGTTGAAAAGTATGTTCCTGTTGCTCCTTCTGAAAATATTTTTCCTAATGTTTCAAACGGATTTAGCATTGATTTTCCAAAGGTTTCTATAAATACTCCTATATCTGCTCCTCCATTTAGTCCTGCCATGTGTGAACTGTATGCAAAAGGCGAAACAAATACTATGGCAATTAATATCCATAGTATTGCAAATATAATGAAATTTTTTCTATTTCTTTTGATAGCTCCTTGAATTTTATAATTCATAATACTCACCTACTCTTTTGTGTTTGTTTGCCAAAATATTCTTCGTGTGCTTTTTTAATTTCTTCGTATTGCTCTTTAGTCACTGGTGGATATTCTACGCCATTTTTACCTATTCTGTATACTTTTCCATTGATTTCTTTGAAAGAATATTTTTCTACTCCTGTTAGTCTCATTAAATT
>CANRLE010000007.1 GCA_947631385.1 uncultured Clostridia bacterium
AGTGTTAATGGATATAATCTTGTTCCACTTCCTCCTGCTAAAATAATTCCTTTTCTATTTTTCATTTTCTCCATTCCTTTCTACATTTCTTTTTCTTTTATTAAATATCTTTTTAAAGCATCTTCCCATTCTGGCACCGTAATTTGTTGTGCTAATAACTTTTCTTTGGATAATTGAGAATTCTTTGGTCTTTTGGCTTGTGTAATTTTCATCATTTCAATATATTCTTCTGTAGAAACTGGATTAACTTGACAAATAATACCTGTATATTCAAAAATTGCTTTAGTAAAATCATACCATGTTGTATATCCTTGGTTTGTTGCATGATACACACCATATGGAATTTGCTTTTCAATTGCTTCTCCTATGATATTTGCTAAATCTTCTGCATATGTTGGAGAACCATGTTGATCTGCTACCACACTAATTTCATCTCTTGTCTCTGCCAATTTCAACATTGTTCTAACAAAATTGTTTCCTTCTCCATATAACCATGCTGTTCTAAAAATATAATATTTATCTGTATTTTCTTTTATTTTTTCTTCTCCATGCAATTTTGTAATACCATATGCAGTTACTGGTGCTTTTGGATCTTCTTCTTTATAATCTTTTTCTAAATCTAATTCTCCACCAAATACATAATCTGTACTGATATGAACTAATACACAATTATTTTCTTGTGCAGCTTTTGCTAAATTTCCCGGTCCTTCTCCATTAATTTTTTCTACAATTTCTCCTGCTTCTTCCGCTTTATCTACTGCAGTATATGCCGCACAATTTACAATGTAATCTGGTTTACATTTTGATACAAATTCTAAAACTGCCTGTTGATTTGTTATGTCTAAATCTGCCACATCTGTACAAATTAACTCATTACCTTTTAACCTTTCTTGTACTGACTTAGCAAGCATTCCATTTGCTCCTGTTATTAATATTTTCATAAATATCATTCCTTTCTTTTTTATACAATTTTATTATAATTTATTCGTGGAATATCTGTATTTAATAGATAATTTTTATTATAATATGGATCTCCTTTACTTATTACATCTGCCCATCTTTTTACAAATAGTTCATATTCCTTTGCAAATCTTTCCTGCTTGTCTTTACTTTGTGTATCTTCTCCTCTAGATTTAGATTCATAATGATAAGCACAAACAAAAGGATTATAAATAATTAACAAATTTTCTTTTCTTATCTTTAAGCAAAAATCTACATCATTAAAAGCTACTGCCAATTTTTCATCAAATCCTAATACTTTTTGAAACAACTGCTTTTCTACCATAAAACAAGCAGCAGTAACAGCACTTAAATCTTGCACTATATTAATATAATCACTTGATTTAAAGTCCTCTTCTTTTACTTCACGATATCTATGTCCAGCTAGCCCTCTTGTACCAATCGTTACTCCTGCATGCTGAATACTATTATCTGGGAAATACAATTTTACTCCGCAAATACCAACATCACTTCTTTGTGTATACATCAGCATTTGTTCTATCCAGTCAGATGTTAATATTTCTATATCATTATTCAATAATATAACATATTTCCCTGTTGCTTTTTCAACACCAAAATTAACAATAGCAGAATAATTAAAATACTTTATTTGATAATTTTCTATTCTTATCCTACTATCCTGTTTTGTAATTTGAGTATAATATTCAAAAGTTTGTTGATTTTCACTATTATTTTCTACAATAACAATTTCATAATTTTGATAAGTTGATTTTTTTATTGACTCTAGTAATTTTTTTAAGTCTTCAATATGATCTTTATTTGGAACAATAATTGATACCTTAGGATTTTCATTTAATTTGTATTCTATTTTATAGTGTCCATCATATAAACCATCTCTAATTTCTTCATAATCAATATGATTTCTTTCTAAATATTGCTTAATACTCTGTTTTTGACTTTCTTTATTTACTGGCATATTCTTCTCTGTTTCATGATATAAAACTTTTGAAATATGCACTATATTTTGTGTTTTTTCTGCAATTTTTAATAATCTATCATAATAAACATCTTCAGTTGCATTTTCTATTATATCTGGATATTGTTGTAAAAATTTTACTTTTACAACAAGCACATTTCCAATATAATTTTTTGATAATAATGTATCTATTGCAAAATCTGGTTTAAAAATTGGCTCTATTCTTTTTTCATTTATTTTTAAGTCATTATCACTATAATAAGCCATAGCATCTTGACTTTCAATTGACATCACTAATTCATATAAAGCAAAAGGTGCTAACTCTATTCCTTTTCCTAACCATATTAAATAGTCACTTTTCAAATTTTTTAAAATATCATTATCAATTTTATCTATAATAGTCCAATTTTCATATGTCTGTTCTTCTACACTTTTCTTTGTTATTTGATTTTCTGCGTCTTCTGCAATAATTGTAAAATGCACATTCTGGCATGATTTATATTGTTTTTGTTTTTGTAATTGTTCTTCATTTGGTTCATTGTTAATCATCCATGCTGAATATTCATCCAAAACTGCTTTTCCATACCTAATATAGTTTAAAGATGTTTGCAATAGACCTTTGAAGCCCTTATTCTTAATATATCTTAAAACTGCTTTCATATTATTTATATTAATAGCTCCAATTATCTTTTTTAATTTTCTCATAATTGAATTCATACTAATCTTCCTCTTATTTCATTTTAGCTAAGTGTTTTTTTAAAAATCTTTTTATTCTCCTTAAGAAACGATATATAGCTCCATGGTTATCTACATAAATTGGTTGTTGTTGTGCCTGTTCTAAAGAATACTTTTTGGTCTCCTCTGTTGCTCTAAAAGCTTCTTTTTGATATAATGGCACAATTTCTATATCATTCTTATAATCAGTTTCCAACATATTTTTTACAGCTTGTATAAATTGTGTAAATCCTTTTTCTAATGGATAATCTTTCATATAATTTATTCCAAATTCAGACATTTTTTTCGCTTCTTGTGGATTATCTAATAAATAAATAATAGCACCGGCTATTGCCTCTGGCGTTGGCTCTGCTAATAAAACTCCTTCATCTGGCAAATCATAAATATTATTTTCTTTATACAATTCCACTACTGGAAGACCTGCTGCCATCATTTCAAATGGTATTCTAGATGGATTAGAAGCACTCATACAAACTCCAACTTTACATTTATTGTATAATTCATTGCATTCTTTAATTGGAACAATAGCAAGATTTTTACATTCAAACTCAAAATTTCCCGGAATGTTAGAACCATATAAATAAATCTGCACATCTGGTCTCAAGGCTTTTACAATTTTTAATGCTTTTAATCCAATATAGTCACATCTTCTTGGTTTTTCTGGCTGATATACAAAACATATAGCATTTTCTTTTTCTACATTTTTTAATGGCTTATATGTATTTAAATCAGCTCCAAATTCAAAATATTCAGCTGGTGTATTAAATTCTTCTTTCATTTTATGTGCCAACCATTTTCCTATGGTAACTGGCAAATATCCATATCTATAAGAATTTTCTGTAATAAGATATTGATCTCCCATTGGGAAAAACCATGGCTCAAAGTCTTGTATAAAATAAGCTTTTTTCTTAGCTGGCAATTTTTTTACAAATTCTACTGTCTGCCAACCAGTTGCAAACATTATATCATATTCTTTTTGAAGGTTAAATCCCACAAAAACTCCTGCATCACATTTTTCATACCAATTATTTATTTTATCTCGTACTGTCTGTGCTGTTGATACTCCATCTTCTTCTACATAAATATCACATTCATAACCAGCTTTTATAAGTGCATTAACATTTTGTATAATTGTTCTATGTCCTCCTGAGCCCTTTCCCGGATGTGGCATAACCCAAGCTATTTTTTTCTTTGGCAATAGAGGATACATCAAACTTCTTCTAATTTCTTGTTTATCCTTAATTTCTTTTGGTAGTTCATATAATTGACTTATTTCATTTTGTATTCTACAAATTTCTTGGAATTCAATCTCTGCTTTTATATCAGTACAAACTGAACTTCCATGTTTTCTATAATAATTTAATGGTTTGCTATTCCAACTAATTTTTCCTTCTTTTAAGATATTATAATATATATACCAATCTCCAGCTACTCTAAATTCTCCCGCCTTTTCAAATATATCTTTATAATCTTTTTTTCTCCATATAACACTAGACACATTTAAAATTGTATTAGTAACACTTAAATGATATATATTTTCTTCTCTTCCAGTCCAAATGTAAGATTTATTCCATTCTCCTGTTCTACACATATCATATAAATCATCTGATTTTTCACGAATAAGGTTATTCTCTCCATCAATTCTAGCTGACTCACAATAAGATAAAACTACTTCTTCATCTTCAAAAGGTGCTATTAATTCTTCTACAAAATTATTTTCTGCACTATCATCAGCTTCTGCTATCCAAATAAAGTCTCCTGTTGCTAACTCAAATCCTTTTCTCCATTGTTTAAAAACACAACCTCCACTATTTTTCTCGTTAACAACTAATTGTATTTTTAAATCTTTATTTTCTTTTTTGATATCTTCAATCTTTTTGTTAATAACTTCTACACTATTATCAGTTGAGCAATCATCTAATATAATAAGCTCATAAATAGGATATGTTTGTAATAAAATAGAATCTATTCTTTCTATGATATAATCTTGATAATTGTAATTTGGTATAATTACACTTACTTTTTTAGGATTTTCTATATTCACTTTATTTTGAACTTTTTGATATATATCAATTTTTTTACTCATCCGATTTTTCTCCTACTATCTTATTTATTTTTCGTTTAACTCTATACAAAAAATTTTTATTTTGCATTTCTTGTATTTTCGCTTGCAATTTTTCATTTTCTAATTTTAATTTTTCATTTTCCTCTTGCACATTTTGTAAAAAAGCTCCTTGTGCAGAATTTCTTAAATTCAAATTAATTACTTCTTGTTTTGTCTCATCAATATTAAAATCATGGTTTTCACTATAAAAGCTCCATATTTTATTATCTCTTATGTTTTCTTGTAGTTTTTCATCCAATTTTTCAAAAATTGTTCTAAATTTATTTAGTCCATATTTTTCAAACCAGCCCTCTATATTTATAAATCTCCTTAACGAAATAGTATATAATATTGAGCGATATAAAATATATTCTACTGGTAAATTTGGTTCATTCCATTCTTGGTCAAAAAAGTACATCTCTCCATCAATATAAAAACAATTTTTAAATGTCATATCCCATAATCCATTTTCTTTAAAATGCAATTCCTTAATTATATCTGGATTTTCTATATCTATTTTGTATTTATAAAATACTGTTTTTTCATAATTTTCTTCTATATAAGTATTACTGTTCAATATGTCAATATATTGATTCATTACTTTTTCCAAAAATTCTTGATTTTTTTCCTCTAATGCTTTTGTAATGACATTATTTAATAAACATTCTTGGCTGCAATATTTACTTCGTATTTTTCCATCTTCTTCATAATCTACAGTTTTTATATTTTGTTCCACTAATTGCTTAATATTTTGTTTTATATTTTCATAGTGTTTTTCAGCATGCTTACTTGTTACCTGTTTTTCTACATATTCATCCCCTATTTTTGTAATTAATCTATATTCCTGCTTTCTACAATTATTAAAAGATATATATTTATATTTTATTGGTTCTTTATTTTTACTAACTTCAATTAAAAATGAATTTGTAAAAAATTGAAACAAGTTTTCATTATCTTTTAATATTTCTCTAAATACATCAATCTCATTCATAATAATAGTTGATTTTTTAGTGTGATAAGGAATGTATTTGTCTATATTATTATATTTTGGCAATTGCATATCTGAAAAAATTACATTTGGTAATTTATAGTCTGGCAATGGATAATAAAAATTAGCATTATATCCAATTTCTTTTAATTTTCTTTCTAATCTTAGTTTTGTAAATGTTTCTATTTTTTTTGGTTCATTATTATACCCATTTATACTAACAAATTTCTTATCTAAAATGTTTTCTGTATCACCAACAAAATTTCTTAATCCAAATTTATTATCAACTGCTACTAATATTTTTCCATTTTCTTCTAAGTATGGTTCTATTGTTTTTATCAAATCTGTTAATTTAATATCTTGCCCCATAATTTGTTCTATTCTATTAATAATACCAATTAAAGTAATATAATTGAATTTTCTATCAATTTTTATGTCTTTTAAATTTCCTACTATTATTTCTAGATTTTCTTGCTTATCATATCTTTTACTAATGGCCTTTGCTTTTATTAAATTTGGTTCAACTGTTACAACATGTCTACATTGATTAATAAATACTTGTGTTAATTGTCCTAAATCTCCACCAATTTCTAGGACACTACTTTCTTTTTCAAATGGATACCAATTTAAAATATTTTGACTACTACTTGATAAATAATATATCTCTTTATCTGTTACAATGTCTGAAAATTCGTTTTCATATTCATTTGTATCTATTTTATCGATGTATTTATCTATAATTTCTTGTTCTTCATCTGTTACTACTTCTTCTTTATTTTTATAAAAAGATAAATTAAGTTGCAAAAAAATCACCTCTTTTATTTAACTAATTGTTTAAAAGCATCTATACCATCTAATTTTTCCCAAGTACATTCTATTTTATTTTCTATATCTAAATATTTTCTTCCAAAATGTCCTCCATTGCAGGTTTCAGTATAAATTGGCCTACGCAATTGTAATTTATTAATAATTCCTTTTGGTGATAAATCAAAATTATCATAAATTGCTTTTATTATATCTGTTTCTTTTACTATATTTGTACCCTTACAATCTACATATATTGAAATTGGCTGTTCAATTCCAATTGCATAAGATAATTGAATTAGACATTCTTTTGCTAAACCTGCTGCAACAATATTTTTTGCTAAATATCTTGCCATATAAGTTGCACTTCGATCTACTTTTGTTGGATCTTTTCCTGAAAAGGCTCCTCCACCATGTGGAGCATATCCTCCATATGTATCTACAATTATTTTTCTACCAGTTAATCCCGTATCTCCTTGTGGCCCACCAATAACAAATTTTCCAGTTGGATTAATTAATACTTTAAAGTCTGTATTTAAATGATATTTTTCTGCTATTTTTATCATAATCTCTTTTTTTACAAATTCTTTAAATTCTTTTTCTTCATAATCTTCAGCATGTTGAATAGACATCAAAATTGTATTTATTTTTGTAGGTTCACCTTCAGCATACTCTAAAGTAACTTGTGATTTCATATCAGGTCCAGCATATAAAAATTTTCCTTCTTGTCTCATTATAGTTGCTGTTTTAACTAAGTCATGAGCCATTGTAATAGCAAGTGGCATATATTGTGGGGTTTCACAATTAGCATAGCCAAACATAATTCCTTGGTCACCTGCACCTCCTATATCCACTCCTTGTGCAATATCTGCTGACTGTTTACCTAACAAATTAATTACTCTTGGTGTGTACGTATATCCTATTCTTTTAATAGTATCTTTTACAATTTTTTCAACATTAATATTAGCTGTTGTTGATATTTCTCCCGCCAAAACAACTACATCATCTTTTGCTAATGTCTCACAAGCTACCCTTGCATTTTCATCTTGTTCCAAGCAAGCATCTAAAATACTATCTGATATCATATCACATACATGATCAGGATGACCTATGGATACTGCTTCTGATGTAAATAAATTTATCTTTTTTTCCATGTTTAATCTACCCTTTCGTTTTGCTAATTGAAATTTTAGAATCAATCCTCATCATTCCTACACAGTCCTTATTGGACATTACTTCAATTAATAGAGCTTCATATTTTCTACTTAATGCTTCTAATTCTCCTTTTGCATTAATATGTGTACAACTAAAAGATAACGTATATTTTCCAGGTGCCAAATTTATTTTTTGTTTAAACTCTACTGTTGCAATATCACCTTTACTATATGTTCCTGTTGCAATTTTCTCATACATTGAATTAGTTCCTGTCATTTCTAGTCCATTAAAGTCTTTTATTGTCATTGTAAAAATTGGTTCTTTTATTTCTTCTTCAAAAATTACTTTAGATTTTAAAATTACTTCTTTATCATTTTCTATGCTATTTAAATAATTTCCATTTTCATCAAATACTCCATAATCAATAACTTCTGCTTTTCCATTGCCATATTCAATAACATTAGGATTTTCATTAAAATGGCTCTTCCAATTTTCATTGCTATTATCTACATGAGTACCTTTTTTTGATATTTTTTCTTCTGTTGGTTTTTGTCTTTTATCATCTAATCCTACAATAATTTTTTTATATTTTTCTACTCCTTCTTTAACTTCTCCATCAAAAATTTTTTTACCAGAACTAATAATAACTGTTCTTGTACAATTTTTCAAAATATCTGTAACACTATGTGATACAAATAAAATAGTTTTTCCTTTATTTTTAAATTGCTCAAATTTTTTAAAGCATTTTAATTGGAATGCCATATCACCTACTGACAATACCTCATCAACAATTAAAACATCCGGATCTACATTAATTGCACACGCAAAAGCCAATCTAGCAAACATACCTGAAGAATATGTTTTTACTGGTTGATATAAATGTTCACCTATATCAGCAAATTCTATTATTTCTGGTTTCTTTTTTTCTATTTCTTCCCTTGTAAGTCCCATAACTTGTCCATGCTGATAAATATTTTCTTCACCTGTTAGTTCTTGGTTAAAAGCTGTTCCTAATTCTAGCAAAGAACTAATTCTCCCTTTAACCTCAATTGTTCCTGAAGTTTGAGTTACTACTCCTGTAATCATTTTTAATAAAGTAGATTTTCCTGCGCCATTTCTTCCTAATATTCCTACTATTTCACCTTTTTTTATTTCTAGATTCAAGTCATTGATAGCACTAAATTCTTTATGCTTCTGATAACTTGGAAATATAGCTTCTATTAATCTATCTTTTTTTCTAGCATACATTTTATAATTTTTGCATAAATGTTCTATCTTAACAACTGTTTCTGCATTGCTATCAATTTCCTTTTTCATTTTTTCTATCATTCCTTCCTTTATCTTTTCTTAATTAATTTTAAAATTGCCCATCTTATTTTAAATAAAGGTTTACCAATACAAGGTAAATTCATTATAATAAAATTTTCTATATAATATAAAAAAGTTTCGTTCTTATACAATTGATGGAAAACATTCCATCCTTTAAAATTAAAATACTTTTTCTGTTTTATCATTTTAAAATAGTTTAATGCTTTGTTATTTAATTGTTGCATTTCATTTGGAAACTTACAATTGTTCTCAACATAAGTTTCAAAAATACCCAATTTGACATCAATAAAAAATTCTCTTACAGGCTCCATATTTGTATATTTATGTGTTACTTTGGTTGCTCCTACTTGATTATCTCCATGTTGCCTATATTTTATATATTTTTGTTGTACATAAGCTAATTTTCCATTAACAGAAGCCATTATACCAATCCAATGGTCATGAATAGAATATCCTGATTTAATTGGAATAGGCAAAACCCATGCTATAGTTTTCTTTTTTGCCAATATAGTACAACCTGTTACACAATTGTACAAATAGTTTAAATCTATTTTGTTTATATTGTTTTTAATTTTTCTGCTAATATGCATAAAATCATTATAAGATGGATATATAGTATTTAAATTTTCATCTACTACTTCTAAATCTCCAAAAACCAAATCCGCATCATTTTGTTCCAATATATCCAATGATTTTTGAACTTTTTCGGGTAACCAATAATCATCTTGGTCACATAGCATATAAAATGGATTTTCTACTTTTTTTAATAAAAATTCAATGTTTTTTACTACTCCTAAATTTTTCTCCTGAAAGTATACTTCTATTCTTTTGTCCTTCTCTTTGTATTTTTTTAGTATTTGAGCAGTATTATCCTTTGAATTATCATCAGATATAATTATCCTTATATTTTGATAACTTTGCATTAATAAGCTTTGTAATTGCTGTTCTAAATATTTTTCTCCATTATAAGTAGGCATAATAATATCTATTGTTGAATTTTTTTCCATTTTTGCATTCTCCTATTATTTTGATTATTATAATACATCAGCAAAATCTTTTTTATTCTTTTTAAAAATGTAATTTCCCCATATGAATAATACAATTGTAATTACCCAAAATATAAGTGTATAAAATCCATGTCCTTGTGTTACGATATTACCTTCCATGAAACAATTTCTAAAACCAGTTACTAAATATGTGAATGGCATGCATTGTATTAATCTTAATATTATAGGATGATCTGATAATTGAACTAAGTTCCAAACAATTGGTGTAAACCAAAAAAGTACTTGCATAATTATTCCTAATAAATTAGAAAAGTCTGGCACTAATGTAACAATTGCTGATGCAAATCTAGTAAATGCTATTAGAAAGCAATAAGCAGCTACTATTATGTATATCATCATTAGAATATTAGGAATAAATCCAAATACCAAACATATTATAGTTGCAATTAGAAAAAGAAAAATAGCTACAAAAGAATTTCCTATTAAAGATATTATTGGAATAATATCTACCGGAAATACCACTTTTTTAACTAAATATCCATATCCTCTTATAGCATTACTTGCTCCCATTATTCCGTCATTAATACACATCCACATTGCCATTCCCGGCATAAACCATACAATAAATGGAGAGCCATTTGGGCCTACTTGTTTGAAAATAAATTGAAATACAACTACATACATCATCATAAAGACGAAAGGTTGTAAAAATCCCCATATGCTTCCTAAGCTTGTATTGGCAAATCTATTTTTAAAATCACTTTTTCCTAATTTCCATGCTAATCCTCTATTTTTATATACTGTTTTTATAAACTCCATAATGACCTTCTTCCTTTTATATAACTAATTTTCCCTATCTATTCTATCTTTAAATAGGCTTTTTGTCAATTGTTTTGGCTATATTAAATAAAATAACAGTAACACTTAATTACTGTCATTTTTAATTTTTATTTAAATTGATTATCAATTTCTTTTAGAATAACATCATGTGCGCTTCCTTCTGCAATACTTACTTCTGAAACTAATGTTAATCTTGCTTTATCATGAAATTCTGGAATACTAATGCTTCCACAATTACACATAGTTGATTTTATTTTAGCTACTGTAATAGCCAAATTATCTTTTAGTCTACCAGCATAAGGAATATAAGAATCAACTCCTTCTTCAAAAGAAAGTTTTTTCTCTCCTCCCATATCATATCTTTGCCAGTTTCTTGCACGATTAGAGCCTTCTCCCCAATATTCTTTCACATATGCATTTCCTTTTTTAATTACTCTTGTTGGGCTTTCATCAAATCTTGCAAAATATCTTCCCATCATAACAAAATCTGCTCCCAAGGCAAGTGCAATTGTAATATGATGGTCATGAACAATTCCCCCATCAGAACATACTGGAATATATATTCCTGTTTCTTCAAAATATTCATTACGTGCATTAACAACATCAATTAATGCAGATGCTTGTCCTCGACCAATTCCCTTTGTTTCACGAGTTATACAAATTGATCCTCCTCCAACACCAACTTTGATAAAATCAGCACCAGCTTCCGCTAAATAACGAAATCCTTCTCTATCTACAACATTTCCTGCACCAATTTTTACACTATCTCCATACTTTGCTCTTACAAAATCAATCGTATTCTTTTGCCATATAGAGTAACCATCAGATGAATCCATACAAATTAAATCTACTCCTGCTTCTACTAAAGCTGGTATTCTTTCTTCATAATCTCTTGTATTAATTCCAGCCCCTACAATATATCTCTTATTCTCATCTAATAAAGAATTTGGGTTATTCTTTCTCTCTTCATAATCTCTTCTAAATACTAAATATTTTAGCTTTTCTTCTTCATCTAAAATTGGCAAACATGCTATTTTGTTCTCCCAAATTAAATCATTAGCTTCTGCTAAACTAATTCCTTCATTAGCCCACACAACTTTTTCTTTTGGTGTCATAAATTTATCAATTGGTTCATCAAAATTATCTCTTGAAATTCTATAGTCTTTATCTGTTACTAGTCCTATGAATTTTCCTTGTGCTGTTCCGTCATCTGTAACAATTACTGTAGAATGTCCTGTCTCTTGTACTAAATTAATTACCTCTCTTAATGATGTCCCTGACTTTACATTTGAATCACTAATAACAAATCCTGCTTTGTGTTTTTTTACATGTCTTACCATTTTAGCTTGTGATTCAATTGATTGTGAACCATAAATAAATGCAACTCCTCCTTCTCTTGCTAATGCAATTCCCATTTCTTCTCCTGAAACAGATTGCATAATGGCAGATACCATTGGTACATTTGCATAGTACTCTGCTTCTTCTCCTTTTTTGTATTTTACTAGCGGTGTTCTCAATGATACGTTTGATGGAATACATCTCTCATCTGTTAAGTTTGGTAGTAATAAAAATTCATTAAATGTTCTTGAAATATCTTCTAAAATTTTTGCCATATTTTTTCCTCCCCTTTTTTTACTTTATATTCCAACTATTATACTATATATTTTTTAATTTGTAAAGGAAAATTTTTCACATTGCTCCATTAATTCCACTCGCTACAATTTCTTTCATATTTTCAATTAAATCGTCAATTTCTTTTGGTGTTACAATTAAATTATAATCTTTTGGTATTAAAACTTCTTTTATTTCTTCATAATTATCTTCTTCTTTTAAATGATTTAAATAATCATTTGATTTTGCCTCATCTTGCAACTTTTCAATAAACAAATCTAAACAATCATTTACTAATACTGCTGTTTCCACTACTGTTGGAATTCCGATAGCTACTACAGGAATTCCCAATGTTTGTTGACTTATTTCGCTTCTTGTGTTTCCTACACCAGCTCCTGGAACAATTCCAGTATCAGATAATTGAACTGTACTACTAATTCTTTCAATGCTACGAGAAGCTAATGCATCAATAACAATTACTAATTTTGGATGAATGTTATCAACAATTCCTTTTAAAATTTCTACTGTTTCTATTCCTGTTGTTCCTAACACTCCTGGAGATATTGCACTAACCATTCTTGTTCCTTCTTCTACATATTGTGGTAAATAATTAATGATATGTCTAGTTACTTCAATTTCATTTATTACTTTTGGTCCAAGGGCATCTGGTGTAACATATATATTGCCCAATCCAACCACTAAAATTTCTCCTTGTTTATCTACATGAACATCAATTATACTTTTTAATTCATTAGTCAATACTTCTGCTGCTTTATTTATTTCCTCTTCTTGTGCAATCTTTAATTTTTTTACATCAATAGTAATATAATTTCCTATTGGCTTTCCAATGGCTTTTTCTCCATTTTCATTTGTGATTTTTACTCTTTCTACTTTTATGTTTTCATCAATTTCTTCTTGATTACTCTCAATCCCATCAATTTCTTGTAACTTATTGGCTTTCTGATAAATTTCTTTTCGTTCTGATGCTAAATCAGTTCTAAAATTATACATACAAAATCCTCCTTTTTTATTAGTATTACCATTTTAATTATTTCTACTCCATATGAAATAATATTGACTTTTAACTAACTTCATGATAATATTAATATACATAACTTATTAACAGATGCCTGTTTTTTTAGGTATCCTAAAATTAAAAAGGGGGAACTTACATCATGCCTTTAAACGAACATAAGGGAGAAGTACGGGCAATGGCTTTAGAACTTATGCAGGAGACTTTATCAATTCCTGCAGGCGAAGATGTCCATTTAATTCGATTTATGGACATTCTGGACAAATGTAAAGAATGCAATTCTCAGGTTGACTTTGTATCAAATTTTTCATCAGAACTATGTGATACACCATTAACGTTTTTTATAGACAACTATCGTTTAGAATTTATTGAGTTTCTTTTAAAACTGGATAGTATTGATGAAACAAAGCAAGCCATTGCCTTGTTCAAAAATACTATTGTGGGAAAGTCCGCAGAGATGATGGAATGTTGCAGTTATCATAGCTTGTTACAGCTTCACCGTCTTTTGCAATTATTTTTCCAAGACAGTCATCCTGTGGAGTTTTTGGAAAATAAGGATTTAACTAATGTGTTTAATTTTGTTCCTTATCCCAAACTTTGTCAGGACATAAGTTTTGTAGTTAAGATATATATAATTTTGTCAGGATTCCCTTCACGTTGCGAATCTATGCTCGCAGCATTTGACAGCTTTTATGCTTTATCATAAGTTCAAAACCCAGTTGCTTACCTAAAAGCAACTGGGTCCCTTCTTTTTATTATAATAATTTTATTCCAAGTATTTTTTTAAAAACTTTCCTGTATAACTTCTTTCATTCTTACAAATCTGTTCTGGTGTTCCTACTGCAATAACTTCTCCTCCATTGTCTCCACCTTCTGGTCCTAAATCTATAATATAATCACATGTTTTTATTAAATCTAAATTATGCTCAATAACAATAATTGTATTTCCTGTATCAACTAATCTTTGAAGAATATCAACTAATCTATGAACATCTGCTATATGAAGCCCTGTTGTTGGTTCATCTAAAATATATAATGTTTTTCCTGTTGCTCTTTTAGACAATTCTGTAGCTAATTTTACTCTTTGAGCCTCTCCTCCTGATAAAGTAGTAGATGGTTGTCCTAATTTGATATATCCAAGTCCAACATCATACAATGTCTGTATTTTTTGCTTTATTTTAGGTATTTTATCAAAAAATGTTAAAGCTTCCTCTACAGTCATATCTAAAACATCAGCAATGTTTTTTCCCTTATATTTTACCTCCAAAGTTTCACGATTATATCTTTTTCCTTTACATACTTCACATGGTACATAAATATCTGGTAAAAAATGCATCTCAATTTTATGCACACCATCTCCAGAACAACTTTCACATCTTCCACCTGCTACATTAAAACTAAATCTTCCTTTTTGATATCCTCTCATTTTTGCTTCTTCTGTACTTGCAAAAATATCCCTAATTAAATCAAATACTCCTGTATATGTAGCCGGATTTGAACGTGGCGTCCTTCCAATTGGAGACTGGTCTATATTGATAATCTTATCTATATTTTGCAATCCTTTTACTTCCTTGCATTTTCCTGGTTTTTCATTAGAGCCATTTAATTTTTTTGCAATAGTTTTATATAATACTTCATTAACTAAAGTTGATTTTCCTGAACCTGATACTCCTGTTACACATGTAAAAACTCCTAGTGGAAATTTGACACTAATATTTTTTAAATTATTTTCAGTAGCTCCTTGCACTTCTATCACTTTTGATTTTACATGCTTTCTTCTCTTTTGTGGTACTGGTATCTGCTTTCTTCCACTTAGATATTGTCCTGTAATAGAATTTTCCACTTGTTTTATGTCTTCTGCTGTTCCGCTGTGCCATGACATATCCTCCATGCACACCTGCTCCCGGTCCGATATCTATAATTTGATCTGCAGCATACATAGTATCTTCATCATGTTCTACAACTAATAATGTATTTCCTAAATCTCTCAATTTTTTTAATGTTGCTAATAATTTATCATTATCTCTTTGATGTAGTCCAATACTTGGTTCATCTAAAATATATAATACACCTGTCAATCCAGAACCAATTTGTGTTGCTAGACGAATTCTTTGAGCTTCTCCTCCTGATAAACTACCTGCATTTCTTGATAATGTTAAATATTCTAACCCTACATCCATTAAGAATTGTAATCTTTGATTTATTTCTTTTAATATTAATTCTGAAATCATGGCTTCTGTTTTATTTAATGTAAGATTACTTAAATATTCTTTTATTTTATTAATAGACATATCAGTTAATTCATTAATGTTTTTATCTCCTACTTTAATTGATAAGATTTCTGGTTTTAGCCTAGCTCCATGACAAGAGTTGCAAGGTGAATTACTCATATACATTTCATAAAAATCTCTCATTCCCTGTGATTTTGTTTCATTATGACGCCTATCTAATGTTGGTAAAACACCTTCAAATGGTGCCTTAAATCTTCTTATTCCTGCATAAGATTCAAATTCAAAATCAATTTCTTCTTCTCCTGTTCCATAAAGTATTTTTTCCATAAACCATCTTGGTAGGTCTTTAATTTTTTTATTTTTTATATCTACTCCATAATGTTTACCAATGCTTTCAAAATACATTTTTGCCATTGTGTCGCCTTTTTTCATGGTACTTGCACCAAATGCTTTAACACCATCATATAGAGTTTTATTTTTATCTGGAATAATCAAATCTTCATCCATTTTCATTAAATATCCTATTCCTGTACATTCTGGACATGCTCCAAATGGGTTATTAAATGAAAACATTCTAGGTGTTAATTCTGGAAAACTAAATCCACATTCTGGACATGCATAGTTGCAACTATATAGAATTGGTTTTCCTCCCACTACATCAATTAAAACTAAATTATCTGCCTGTTTTAATGCTACTTCAACTGATTCTGTTAATCTACTTACTATATCTGGTTTTATTACTAATCTATCTACTATTAATTCAACTTCATGTTTTTTCTTTCTATCTAAAACAATATCATCAGAAAGTTCATATACTTCTCCATCTATTCTTACACGTACAAAACCTTCTTTTTG
The DNA here is from genome assembly GCA_947631385.1 of uncultured Clostridia bacterium. Taxonomy (GTDB): domain Bacteria; phylum Bacillota; class Clostridia; order TANB77; family CAG-508; genus CAG-269. Next base: position 16,629 of record CANRLE010000007.1, read on the forward strand.
ATAACCTTCTAATTGTTTAGTGAATTCACCTTTTCTTCCTCTTACAACTGGTGCTAATACTTGAATTTTAGTTCCTTCTGGTAAATTCATGATGTTATCAATTATTTGGTCAATGCTTTGTTTTTCTATTTTTTTATGGCAATTTGGACAGTATGGCACTCCAATTCTTGCATATAATAAACGTATGTAATCATAGATTTCTGTTACTGTTCCAACTGTTGAACGTGGATTTCTTGAAGTGGTTTTTTGATCTATTGAAATTGCTGGGGAAAGTCCATCAATTCTCTCTACTTCTGGTTTTTCCATTAGTCCTAAAAATTGTCTTGCATATGATGATAAACTTTCTACATATCTTCTTTGCCCTTCTGCATATAGTGTGTCAAATGCTAAACTTGATTTTCCAGAACCTGAAAGTCCTGTTATTACTACTAGTTTATCCCTTGGTATTTCTAAGTTTATATTTTTCAAGTTGTGCTCTTTTGCCCCTTTTATTATAATCTTATCATTCATGTTTTTGCCCCCTATGCATTTTATTATACTACATTATAAAGTTAAAAACAATAGTTTGGTAATATTTTGTTATTGTTTAGATTAAATAAAATGTTATAAAAAGTTAATATATTTTTTCTTAATAACAATTCGTGGGGACCAGCAAATTACAGAATATAAAAGACTTTATAATTATAAAGTCTTTTTATAGTCTATTATGTATTCTTATATACTAGAATATTCCTACTATATCTCCATTTTCATCAATGTCAATACTTTCTGCTGAAGGTACTCTTGGAAGACCAGGCATTGTCATAATCTTTCCTGCTAATACAACAACAAATCCAGCTCCTGTCTTCAATTCTACATTTCTAACTGTAATATTATAATCTCCTTTACACTCTAAGTTCTTAGGATCATCTGAAAAAGAATATTGTGTTTTAGCAATACAAACAGGGTAATCACCATAGCCCAATTCTTCTATTTTCTTAATTTCTTGTAAAGCTTCTTCTGAGTAATCTACGCCTTTTGCACCATATATTTTAGTAGCAACTTTTTCTATCTTTGTTTTAATTGAGTCATTTAAGTCATATGTATAAGTAAGGTTTTCTTCTTTTTCTGTCAATTTTACTAGCTTTTCAGCAATATCAATAGCTCCTTCTCCTCCTTTTGCCCAACCTTCTACTAAACTCAATTCAACACCTTTTTCTTGCAACTTTTCTTTTAAAAATTCTATTTCTTTCTCTGTATCTTGCAAATATCTATTTACAGCAACTATTACATTTAATCCAAATTTATTTTTTAGATTATCAATATGCCTGTATAAATTATCAATTCCGTTTTCAATACCTTCAATATTTTCTTCTTGAATTTTTTCTTTTTCAACTCCACCATGATATTTAATAGCCTTTATTGTTGTTACTAAAACAACAGCATCTGGTTTAATTCCTGCTTTTCTACATTTAATATCAATAAATTTCTCTGCTCCTAAATCTGCACCGAAACCAGCTTCTGTTACTACATAATCACCTAATTTTAAGGCTAATTTCGTAGCAATAATACTATTACATCCATGTGCAATATTAGCAAATGGTCCTCCATGAATAATAGCTGGTGTATGCTCTAAAGTTTGTACTAAATTTGGCTTAATAGCATCTTTTAACAATACTGTCATAGCTCCTTGTGCATTTAATTGTTTACTATAAATAGGTTGTCCCTGCTTATTATAACCAATTACAATATTTCCTAATCTTTCTTTCAAATCATTAATATCTTTTGACAAACATACTATTGCCATAATTTCAGAAGCAACTGTAATATCAAATTTATCATGTCTTGGAACAATATTTTTTTCTTGTGATAAACCTGTATCTACTTCTCTCAATTGTCTATCATTTAAATCCATACATCTTTTCCATACAACTTTTTCAAATCCTAATTCATTTCCAAAATAAATGTGGTTATCAATTAAACTTGATAACAAGTTATTTGCCGCAGTAATAGCATGAATATCTCCTGTAAAATGCAAATTGATGTCTTCCATTGGTGCTACCTGTACTCTTCCTCCTCCAGCTGCTCCTCCTTTAATACCAAATACTGGTCCTAAAGATGGTTCTCTTAAGGCTAATACAGAATTTTTACCAATTTTTCTTAATCCATCTGCTACTGCAATAGATATAGTTGTTTTTCCTTCTCCCAATGGTGTAGGATTAACTGCTGTTACTAAAATTAATTTTCCATCCTTTTTGTCTTTAGTTTTTTCATAAACTTCACTTGAAATTTTTGCCTTATACTTTCCATATGGTTCAAGATCATCCTCACCTATTCCTAATTTTTTTGCAATGTCTCCTATTTTTTCCAATTTTGTATTTCTTGCTATTTCTATATCTGTCATTTTAATACCTCCTTTTTTTATTTAATCTTAGACAATTAATCCAACAACTAATCCAATTAAAGCTCCTACAAATACTTCTACTGGTGTATGCCCTAAAACTTCTACTAATTTTTCAGATACTTGCATTCCTGTCAATCCTGGTGTTTCTATTAGCTTATTAAGCAAAACTGCTTGTTTTCCTGCTGCTCTTCTTACTCCACAAGCATCATACATAACTACAAAAGCTAATATAAAAGATACTGCGAAAATTGGGGAACCCACGCCTTCGCTTTTTCCTATCAAAGTTGCTAATCCCACCACTACTGCTGAATGTGAACTTGGCATTCCACCTGCTCCCATAATTCTTTTAAAATTGAATTTTTTAGTTGTTACTAAATCATAAATTAATTTAAATAATTGTATTCCAAACCATAATATGAATGGAACATATATGTATTTACTTTGTACGAAAGTCATAAAATCATTCATTTTTTGTTTTTCTCCCCTTATTGTTTTTTAATCATTCTTTTGCATCAAAATTTTCTTCTTCTAATGCTCCTTCTTTATTTATTAAAATAGTTATTTTCTTTTCAGCTTCTTCCAATGTTTTATTACATTCTTTTGAAATTTTAATTCCTTCTTCAAATTTTGAAACTGATTGTTCTAAGCTTAGCTCGCCTTTTTCTAATTCACCTACAATCTGTTCTAATTCTTCCATTTGCTCTTCAAAACTCTTTTTATTCATGTTTTTCTCCCTTCTATTGTATTTCTGCTTGTACCTGTCCATCTACAAATTTCACTTCTATTAAATCTCCTTGATTAAGTTCTTTTTTCGTTTTTATTATTTTTCCTTCTTTTTCTGTAATTGAATATCCCCTAGCTAATGTTTTTAAAGGACTATATGCATCTAATTTTCCTACTAATTCCATATATTTAGCCTTTTGTTTTTCATGTTTTGTTTTTATAGAATTTTCTAGTTGTTTTAAATAACTATCAATTTTTTGATAATTTTCTTGAATTCTTCTTGTTGGTTCTCTAAAAACTGTACTTGACATTGTTTTTTCATATCTTAGACGCATAATTTCTACTTTTTTTAATAAAGACATTCTCAATCTATTTTGAATAGTTATTATTCTTTGTTTCACTTCATATATGTCTGGTACTGCCAATTCAGCAGCTGCAGATGGGGTTGGTGCTCTTAAATCTGCCACAAAATCACTTATTGTAAAATCTGTTTCATGTCCGACTGCTGATATAATTGGAATTTCTGAATTGAATATACTACGTGCAACTATTTCTTCATTAAATGGCCATAAATCTTCTAAAGATCCCCCGCCTCTTGCCAATATCAAAACATCTGCTAGTTTATTTCTATTCATTATTTGAATTCCCTCTGCTATTTTTTCAGCTGCACCTTCTCCTTGCACAGGAACTGGAAATAATCTAATCACAACATTAGGATTTCTTCTGGTCGATACATTTATAATATCTCGAATAACAGAGCCTGTTTGTGAAGTTAATACTCCTATTACTTTTGGCATAACAGGTATTTGCATTTTGTGGCTTTCTTCAAACAAGCCTTCCGCTTCTAATTTGTTTTTTAATTCTTGATATTTTGTATATAAGTCTCCTAATCCATCTTCTTGCATTGCTCTTACATATATTTGATAAACTCCATCTCTTTCAAATACAGATACTCCTCCAAAAAGAAATACCTTCATTCCATCCTTAGGCATGAAGTTCAATTTCTGGGCATATGATTTGAACATAATGCACTTAATTAAAGAGTTTTCGTCTTTTAATGTAAAATACATATGCCCTGTATAATGATTTTTGAAGTTTGAAATCTCACCTTTTACTAATATATTGTTTAAATATTCATCCTCTGCTATTTTTTCTTTGATATATTTATTTAAATCAGAAACCGTAATAGCCATATCTGCATATTTCATAATTTATTCCTCTTTATTTACAACACTTGCTAAAATACCATTTACAAAATTTTTAGAAGCATCTTCTCCATATTTTTTTGCTAATTCTACTGCCTCATTAATAACTACTTTAAATGGGACATCTGTATATTTTATTTCATAAATTGCTAATTCTAAAATAGCTAAATCAATTTTAGAAATTCTTTCTAGTTTCCAGTCTGACTTTAAATTTTTTTCTATTTGACTTTTAATTTCCTTTTTATTTTTTTGAATTCCTAAAACTGTATTTATAATATATTCTTCAGCATTTTTGTCTGAAATTTCATTACTTTCTATATATAAGTTAATTGCTTCTTGTAAGTCTTTTTGTTTTTGTATTTCTATACTATAAACTAATTTAAAAGCTTGTTCTCTAATTGCTGTTCGATTCATATTTTTCCCTTTCTGCTACTACATTTTATCAATAAATTTTTTAAGTTTTGCTTTTACATCTTCTTTATTTTGTTGTACATAATTTCCTATAAAAGCTCCTAATATTAAAACTACAATAGCTAATATTAAATCATGTAATCTTGTTACTAAAATCAATATGGCAATTATAACACCTATTATTGCCCCTTTATATTGATTCCAGAATTCTTTCCAATTCATTTTTATCACATTCCTTCCAAATTATTTTTAAGCCTCATGTTCTTGTTGTTTTGGAGCAACTTTTTTTACAGCTATATTAACCTCTTTTACTTCTAAGTCAGTTGCTGTTTTTACTTTTTCTTTTATTTTTGCTTGAAGATTAGCTGACAAGTCTTTTATAATAGCTTGTTCATTTACAATTAAATTAACAAACACTCTAACATTATTTTCTTTATCTAATTCTATCCTTGTTGTCACGTCTTCTGCACTTTCAAAATTTAAAGCTACAGAATTTACCAAATTTTCAATTGTTTCTTTTGATATCATTAGTTTTCCACTTTCATTTTCTAAAAGTACACCTTGTCTTTCTTTGATTTGCTCTTTTGATGTGCTATCAAAGAAAATACATTTTATAGATAGTAAAATAAATAAAACACTTACACCTAATACTATTTTTCCTGTTGTCTCTCCCATTATTATTTTTGCTATCATGTCTCCTACTAGCCCCATATCTAACCATCCAAATACCAATAAGCATAGAATAATAGATAATATTAATATAATATTAGAATAAATAATTAGTGTGATTTTTTCTAAAATTTTCATTTCTTTTCCTCCTACTATTTTTATAATTATTCTTCATTATTTGTCTCTTCTGGTATATTTTCTTGTTTAATTTCTCCTCTTGCACTATCAGTATTAACACCTTGCACATGTACATTTACTTCTTGCACTTCTAGTCCTGTCATATTTTCCACAGCTTTTTTCACTCTATTTTGAATTTCAAAAGCTACATCTGGAATTCTTGAACCATACTCTACAATGATATTAACGTCAATTTTAGCTTGCGTATTTGTGACATCTACCTTTATTCCTTTTGCTAAATTTTTCTTTCCGCTTAGTACTTCTGATATTCCTCCTGCAAATCCTCCTGCCATGCCTGCTACTCCTGGTACCTCTGACACTGCCACACCTGCAATTACTGCTACAACATCATCAGATATTTGAATTCCTTCGTTTTCTGTTTTTATTTCTTCTTCTAGTTCTGCTACTTTACCATCTTCCTGTTTTTCTTCTTCCATAAATTAAAACCTCCTTTAAATATCAAAAATGATATACTTAAATTCTTTATAAGTATATCAATTTTTTACATTTTTTACAACCATTTTTTATAAATTTTCATTACACAGTCTAAATCATTACTAATGTTTACTACTTAAATCAATAATTAAATCCATATTATCATCTTTAGCTGATTTATTTTTTCTAATAACTCCACATTTTTTACATTTAAAAATAATAACATATCCTTTTTTTCCATCTATTTCTAGTCCTATTGGCTCTAAATCTCCATGGCATTCTTCTTCCCTGTCACCTGGATTTTTGTCTACATGTTTAGAATGTAAGCAATATGGACAATGGTTTCTACAAGAATATCCTAATTTTGGAACTTTCTTTCCACAATTTTCACATATAAATTCTTCATCAATTTCAATAAAATTTTTTTGTTTCATTTTAGTACTTAAAACTTCCTCCACCTAAAAATTCTTTTAATAATGAGTTTGTTGGAACATATTCTGTTGGAATTGGTTCAAAATATTTCAACATATCTATTAATCTTCTTGCTTCTGCATACTCTGGTTGTTCTTGCTGGATTTCTTCTAGCAATGGCATTACCATTTCTTTTAATACTCCTAATTCATAGATTAAAGATGTATTGAATATGCTATTTGCTTGCTCTTGAAATGGAAATATATTTTTTTCTTCTCCATCATTAACCATATTCCATGTACTAATAGTATGCTTAGCATTATAACCTCTAAATTGATTGTCTCTTACAATTCTTCTTAATAATCTTGTATCTGTTGTTGAAATTCGATTATATCTATCCATATTTAATACAGTCAATGCACTAATATATATCTTATATTTCTGTTCTTTATCAATTTCACTTGTCAATTTGTCATTTAAGCAATGAATACCTTCTATAACTAATACTTCATCTGCTTCTAATTTCAACTTTTTACCATTATATCTTTTAGTTCCAACATGAAAATCAAATTCTGGCATTTCGACTTCTTCACCATTTAATAGTCTAGTTAAATGATTATTAAACAATTCTATATCAATTGCTTCTATACATTCAAAATCATAATTCCCATTTTCATCTCTAGGTGTATCTTCTCTTTCCACAAAATAGTTATCTACTGATATAGTAACTGGTTTTATACGATTGATTCTTAGCTGAATTCCTAGTCTTTGTGCAAAAGTAGTTTTTCCTGAAGATGATGGTCCTGCAATTAATACCATTTTTATATTTCTATCTTTAGCTATTTCGTCTGCTATGTTTGCTATCTTCTTTTCATGTAATGCTTCATCTAGCATAATTACGTCTCTTATATTACCTTCTTTTATAGATTTGTTTAATTTATATACTGTATTAACATTCAAAATTTTATGAATATCATCATATTCATCTAATGCCCATGCCAATTTTTTTGTTGGTATTAAACTTGGCAATTCTTCTGGTTTTGATGAACTAGGATATCTTACTAAAAATCCATCATCATATTGTATAATTTCAAATATTTTTGTTACACCAGTTCGATTTGCTAAAGTTCCAAAACAATAATTGTAATATTCTTCACAATAATACATATAAATTTCCTGATTGTCTTCTAAATCTAATTGTAACCTTCCCTTTGAAGTATTATTTTCTTTATAAAATTCTTTTGCTTGTTCACGTGTCATAATAACTTGCTTAATTGGTAAATTTTTTTCTACGATTTGTCTCATTTCATTATTTAGTTCTTGTATTAACTCTTTTGTAACTTCTACATCATCTATTTGACAAAACATAGAATTTGGTAATTGATAATTCACAATCATCTTTTTTCCCGGACACACTTTTTCAAACGCTTTTCCTAAAATATAAATAATAGTTCTTCTGTAAATTTTAGTTCCTTCTTTAGTAGATATATCAATTAATTTAATTTCTCCCTCTTTATCTATTTTATATTCTAAATTTACATATTCATTATTAAAAATTGCACCTATTACAGGATACTTACTTTTTTCTATTTCATTTTCTAATAGTTCTTGTATAGTTACTTCTCTATCAATTTCTATTATCTTATCTTTGTATTGTATTTTCACAAAAATTCCTCCTTATCTTTTTTATTTTATCGTAAATAAAAATATAAGTCAAATTGTTATATTTATATTTTATCTGGATATACTTTAATAAATATATATTTAGGAGGTTTTTATGAATCTAGAAAGAATTTATACTATTTTAAATAATGATAAAAAATTTGACATTTACTATAATGAAAGACCTGTATGGGTACAAGGAATTAATGAAAATGAACAAACTGCTAAAGTCGGTTTCGTAGATAATTTTGAGGAAAAAGATGTCTTTATTAAAGATTTATATGAAAGAAATCTTTAATATAAAAAATGAGGATTATGGGGCCGTCCCCAAATCCTCAAATTTTCATTTTTATATTTCCATTTGACTTCCTAAAAATGTTGCTGCTGATTGTGCTACTTTCTTTTCAACATCGTTCATTTTTCCATTTGGTTCTTTTGACATTAAAATAACTGTTCCTATTGTATCTCCATTTGAAACAATTGGATATACAACTTGTGCATTATTTCTTCTTTCTTGATTATCATTTTTTGTTATTGGCATGGCAATATCACTATTATCCTTACTTGTATAAACTTCCTTGTCTTCCATCAATTGTTCTAATTCTTGACTTATGTCTTGCTCTAAAAATTCTTTTTTAGACCCCCCAGATACTGCTATAATTGTATCTTTGTCTGTAATGCAAGCAATATGCCCCGTTGTTTTTGATAATGTTTCCGCATATCCAGCTGCAAATTCTGAAAGCTCACCAATTGGAGAATATTTTTTTAATATTACTTGTCCTTCTCTGTCTGTAAATATTTCAAGTGGGTCTCCCTCTTTTATTCTTAATGTTTTTCTTATTTCTTTTGGAATAACAACTCTTCCCAAATCATCTATTCTTCTTACAACTCCTGTTGCTTTCATAATTTTCCTCCTCGTTATATTTTTTGTTTATATTTTTATTATGACAAATAAGGAAAAAATTATGCACTTTTATGTTATTTATTTCGATTGGAAAATTTTTCAAATTTTATTATTAAAAAAAAGAGCTAAGATTTTCTATTTAATACTTTTTTGAAAATCTAACTCTGTTTTATATTCTAATACATTCCATCCATTCCTGATGGCATTCCACCTTCATGGTTTCCACAATTGCATCCTTTTGGCTCTGGTGCATCAGTTACTAAGCTTTCAGTTGTAAGTACCATAGATGCTATTGATGCTGCATTTTCTAAAGCACTTCTTGTTACTTTAGT